>CAJADV010000556.1 GCA_903938575.1 uncultured Gammaproteobacteria bacterium | reverse complement strand
ATGGCCGACATGGGGCCGACAGACATCGACGTGCTCGAACTCTACGACTGCTTCTCGATCACGGCGCTGATGATGATCGAGGATCTGGGCTTCTGCGCCAAAGGCGAGGGCGGGGCTTTCGTTCAGGGCGGCAGGCTTCACTTCGATCGTCCGCGACGCGCAGGCGGGATCCCCTGCAACACGCATGGCGGGTTGATGTCGCATGCCTATGTGCTCGGTATCGCGCACGTGGTGGAGCTGGTGCGCCAGTTGCGCGGCGAGGCGGCCAACCAGGTGAGCGAGGCGCGGGTGGGCATCTACGGCGGATTCACCGCCGACGAAGCCGCCACACTGATTCTGCGGAGGGCCTGAGATGGGGGAGTTCGGACCCGAATCGAGTAACCCCGTCACGGCACCGTTCTGGGCCGCCGCGCGTGAGGGGCAACTGGTGCTGCCCTTTGATCCGGCAACCGGTGCCGCCTGCTGGTACCCGCGCGAGGACGAGGGCGTCGTCTACGACTGGCGAGCGGTGGACGGTGCGGCGGAGCTGTTTGCCTTCAGCGTGGTGCGGGGGCCGATCAATCCGCTCTTCGAGGCACCCTATGCGCCGGCGCTTGTGGTGCTAGGCGCCGTGCCCGGCGTGCGCCTCGTCACGCAGATCGTTGATTGTGATTTCGGGTCGCTGCGCTGCGGGATGGCGCTCGAGCTGTGTTTTCGCGAATTGCATCCGCGTGGCCGTGCCGCCTTTGTCGCGCCGGTGTTCCGCCCTGCGGTAGGCTGATACCCCGGAACTGGAGTGAGCCCATGAGCCGTTTTCCGTTTCCCGTCCCTTGGGGCTGGTTTCACGCCGGTTACGCCGCGGATGTGGCCCCCGGCGCCCTGAAAGCAGTGCGGCGCTTCGGGCGCGATCTGGTGCTGTGGCGCGGCGAGGATGGCGTGGCGCACCTGCAGGACGCGTATTGCCCGCACCTCGGTGCCAATATCGCAGTTGGCGGTCGGGTGAAGGGCAATCTGGTTGAGTGTCCTTTCCACCATTGGCGTTTCGACGGCGATGGGCGGGTCGCAGAGATCGACTACGCGAAGCGTCTCAACGAAAAAGCCTGCCTGCCTACCTACCCGTTGCAGGAGCGTCACGGCGTGCTGATGGCCTGGTATCACCCGGATGGCGCGGCGCCGCGCTATGAGCTCCCGGAGGTGCCCGAGACGAGTGATCCCGAGTGGGTCGGTCCCTTCAGCGCGGGGCACAGCATTCGCAGCTGCCTGCATGAAATGGCCGAAAACACCGCTGATTCAGCGCATTTCCAGACCATCCACCGGCACCCGGGGCCCGCCGAGTACGATGAATTCCTGCTCGAGGGCCACCGTCTGGTGATGCGCAGTACGCAGGAGTTTCCCGGTTCGCAGGGCCCGGTGCAGGGCACTCTGGGTACCGACGCTTTCGGATTCGGCTACGCGATCGTGCGTTATTCCACGCTGGCGCAGATGTGCATGGTCACCAGTAATGTACCCATCGAGGCTGATCTTTCCGAACAGCACAACCACATCTGGTACCGCAATCCGGCACGGGATCCGCGCATCGACCGCATCGGCCAGGCGTTCGTGAAGGAAGTGAACCGCCAGCTGACCGACGATATCCCGATCTGGGAGAACAAGATCTATCTCGAGCGTCCGCAGCTCTGCGATGGCGATGGCCCCATAGCCCGCTTCCGCAAGTGGGCTGCGCAGTTCCACGTGGCATGAGCGGATCCGGCCCGCCGAACGCGGTCACCGCTTGAATACCCGCGCCCCGCCGGGGCCGGCAGCCTTCGCCGTGATGGTGGCGCTGTGTGCCGTGTGGGGGCTCCAGCAGGTGCTGATCAAGGTGGGCTCTGCGGGGATCAGTCCCGTGTT
>CAJADV010000555.1 GCA_903938575.1 uncultured Gammaproteobacteria bacterium | reverse complement strand
GGTCATGCGCGGGGCAGGCGTGCACGCCGTGCCCTAGGCTGAGGCCGTAGGGCAGTACGCTAGCCGCTAACTGGCGATCCGGGTTGAAGCTATCGGCATCCTGGCCGTAGACGCCGGCATCGCGGTTGACCCGCTCGACGTCGACGATCAGGTAATCCCCCGCTTCCAGCCATCCGGTCCGCTCCATGCGCAGCGGCCGCAGCACGCGACGCCAGGCCACCGGGCTCGCCGGGCTGAGCCGCAGGCTCTCCTCGATGCAGCGGCGGATGAACGCCGTTTCGCGCAGCTGGGCGCGGCGATCCCCGGGCTTTTCCCGCTGCCAGACGAAGATCCGGTGCATGCTGTTCACTACCGCGTTCAGCGTGGCGCCGAGCCCGGAGACCATGTGGAAGGCCATTTCATGGAGCAATCCGTCGGGTTCCAGCCCCAGGTTTTCGCGGTTGGCGAGCAGTGCGGTGAGCACGTCCTGGGGCAGCGCCTTGCGCTCGATCTCGCCGGCGGCGGCCTGCTGCAGCAGGCCGAGGCGCCGCTCCACCGATGGCGTGACGAAAAGGCGCTCGAACTCCTGCAATGCGTCGGTGGCCTCAGCCTGCAGCGAGCCGCGGTCGCGCAGCGAGTGGATGATCGTGGCCTCATCGCGGAACACCGTCGCCAGCCTGATCAGGCGCGGCACGCCGGCGAACACCTTGTCGGAAATGTCGATCCCGGCGAGGTCCGCGGCCACGCGCACCATGATGCGTTGGGAGAGTTCCACCAGGTCGACCTCGCCGCGCGCTTCCGGCGTGCGCAGCTCCGGTTGCTGGCGGCAGATGGCGATGAAGCGCTCACGCTCGTACTCGCGGAACTGGCGGGAGTTCAGCATGCCGAGCTCGACCTGCCGGCGCGCGGCGTGCTCGGCACCGTCCAAGGTCAGCAGCACGCCCTGCATGTAGAGTGCGCTCTCGTCGTAGAGGGCCTGCGCGACATCCTGACTGAGCAGGGCCTCGCACGCTGAGCGGTAATCGACGATGTGAATGGTTTTCATGCGATCTGCTGCCGGGTTAGCGCCGCGGCCGCATGTTCCGACTGTTGCCTCGGAGGTGTCAATCTAGCTGGCGCTGCCTGTCAGGGGCGTTGTGCGCTGCCGTTGTCGACTTCCATCAGTAACTCGCGGCCGTCCCAGTCGCGGGCGGCCTCGGCGATAAGGCGGTAGAAGGCGTGGAGGCTGTCATTGACGCGGTAGACCTCGAGCATATGTCCCATCAGGGGGCGGGTATCCAGGTAGGCCGCGCCGCGGCCTTCGCCGGTGACTAATTCCGTGGCGACGGGGAAACCGAGCGCCTCGTAGTGGGCCACGGTTGCCGCGTAGTCCTGCGGAAACATCGCGATGTGATGCAGGCCTTCCTCGCCGGGCGCGAACATATCGCGAAAGGCCGAGGGCTCGGGGTTGTGCTGGCACACCAGCTCGATCTGCATATCACCCGACTGCACGTGGGCTGCCGAAATGTCGAGTGGCATCGGGTTGCCCCGGTAGAGCGTGTTGGTGAGACGGATATGCCGGCGGACGATGAAGGGCCCGAGGCCGAAGCACCGGTGCCAGCGCAGGATGGCGGCATCGAGATCCGCAACCACATACGCGGTCTGGACGATGCGAAGGGGCGGTAGTGAGGGGCTTTGCATCACAGTTCCCCGGTGAAACGCGGATCTGCGCAGGGGAGAGAGGATCCGGTGCGCGCGGCGGCTGCCGCACGCACCGGAGGAGGCTCAGAACTTGACCGTGAGCTCCGCGCCAAACCAGCGCGGACGGTTGATGGTGCCGAAGCTCCAGAGGCCGGGCACGTACTGCGGCGTCGCGTTAGAGGCGCTGGTGGCGTTGTAGGCGCCGCCCACGTCCAGTATGTGCTGGAAGTAGTCCTCGTCTGTCAGGTTCTTGCCGAACACCGATACCGTCCAGAGGTCGGTCTCGTAGGACAGCGACATATCGAGGATGCCGTAGGCCTCGTTCAGGCCGGCCGGCGCGTTGCCGTAGTGCGTGCTGCCATTAGCCATCGCGTAGGTGGTGTTGGCACCAACCCAGTAGTCGTCCTTCCAGGCGTAGTTGGCGCTGGCGACCAGGAAGGCCCCGTTCGAGAGCTGGTACTCGTAAAGAGCGCTCAGGTTCGCGGTCCACTCTGGGGCACGACGCAGCTCGAAGTCCGACTTGTCGAGCGGCAGCCCCGACGGATCAGCCACGGTCCACTCGTCGTAGGAGGCGTCCATGTAGCCCAGGTTGAAGCCCAGCGTCAGGCCGTCGACCGGCAGGTACTGGGCCTCGATCTCGAGACCATTGATCGTGGCGGCGCCGGCGTTTTGAACCAACGTAAGGGTCACGGCGCCATCTGTGCCCGGCAACACCACGTCTTCCTGCTTGTCGGTGTAATCCACGAAGAAGGCAGAGACGTTCAATTGCAGGCGGCTGTCCATCCAGGTGGTCTTGGCGCCCACCTCAAAGCTCTTCACTTTCTCCGGATCATAGGGGCCGGAGTTGGCCGGTGCGGTGTTGCGGCCGTTGAAGCCGCCGGAACGGAAGCCTTCCGAGTAGGAGGCGTAGACCATGCCGTTCTCGATGTCGTAGCTCAAGCCCACCCGCGGGGTGAATTTGCTCCAGTCTTCCTTGCCGGTAAATGGCACGTTGGTTTCGCCGGTGACCGGGTCGGTGTAGGTCGCCTGGTACTGGCCCAGGGCGCCGTCGCAGTCGCCCCAGCTCTTCGCCGTGCGCTTGCGG
>CAJADV010000554.1 GCA_903938575.1 uncultured Gammaproteobacteria bacterium | reverse complement strand
CCGTGAGCATCCGCCGCCGTCGCCTGCTTGAGGGTTCCGCGGCACTGCTGGCCATGGGCTTGCTGCCCGGCTGCGGCCGCGAGCGTGGCGAACCGCAGAGCCCGGTGCATTACGAGCCGGGCAAGCCGCTGCCGTGGATCAACTGGGCCGGAAACCAGCACTGCCTGCCTGCGGCGCGCGGAGCCCCCGCGGTGGAGGCCGAGCTGTCCGAGCTCTTGCGGCGCTCGCAGGGCAGCGTGCGCGCGGTGGGGTCCGGCCATTCTTTCAGTGCGCTGGTACCGACCGACGGCCTGCTGGTCTCCACCGACCTGCTCACGGGTGTCGCGAGTCATGATGCCGCCGCGCTGCAGGCCGATATCTGGGCCGGTACCCGGTTGCACGATCTCGGTCCGCTGCTCGATGCGCGCGGGCAGGCGCTGCCCAATATGCCGGATATCGACTACATCTCCTTGGGCGGCGGCGTCGCGACCTCGGCGCACGCCAGCGGCACGCGCTGGGCTTCGCTCTCGGCTTATGTGAAAGGCCTCACGCTGGCCACGCCGACCGGCGAGTTGCTGGAGTGCAGCGCCACGCAGCACGCCGATGTGTTCCAGGCCGCACGCTGCTCGCTCGGCGCGCTCGGCATCGTCACCCGTATTCGCCTGCAGAATCTTGCCTCCTACGCGCTCACCGAGCGCAACGGGGTGGAACGCACCGAGGACGTGCTGGACGATATCGACAGCCGCTTCGCCGCTCACCGCCACTTCGAACTGATGCCCTTACCACATTCGGAATTCTGTCTCACGGTGGCCACCGATGAGGCTGCAGAGGGCGACGCACCCGCGGGCAGCGACGACCTCGAGGCTGTCTACAAGATCCGCAGCCTGTGGGAATCGATTTCCGGGCTGCCGTACGCCGAGCGCGTGTACGACTTCCTGCTGGAACGGCTGATGGGTGGCAGTGGCGGCATGGTGCGCACGGGCCCGTGGTACACGGTGTTGCCGCACATCCGTCAGGTGCGCTTTCGCGAGATGGAGTACACGGTGCCGGCAGAGGCGGGCCCGGCCTGCCTGCGCGACATCCTGCGTACCATCCGCGAGCGCAGGCTCCCCGACTGCTTCCCGCTCGAGTACCGCCATGTGGCGGCCGATGACATCTTCCTGTCGATGTTCGAGGGCGGGGCAGGGGCCTCGATCTCGGTGCACCAGTTCGGCGACACCGACTACCGTCCCTATTTTGCGGAGATCGAGCCGATCTTCTGGAAGTACGGCGGTCGCCCGCACTGGGGCAAGTTGCACACGCTGGATGCTGCGCGTCTCGCGGCGCTCTACCCGCGGCATTGGCAGGACTTTCGCGAGGTGCGACGGGCACTCGATCCTGCCGGGCGGATGCTGAATCCGCACCTGCGTCATGTGCTGGAGGTCTGAGCCGTGGTCAGGCGCCGCACGCTGCTGATCGGCGCCGGGGCCGCGCTGGCCGGCGCGGCCGTGATGAAGCCACGCACGGCGGGCGGCGCGCATGACGCCTACTTCGCCGCGATGCAGCAAACGCTGCGCGCGCAGGGCATAGACCGCCCGGTGCTGGTGATCGATCTCGACCGGCTTGATCGCAACATCGACCGCGTCGTGGCGTCGGCGGCGGTAGCTCCGGCGCGGCGGTTCCGCATTGTGGTGAAGTCGCTGCCGGCGCCGGGGCTGGTCGATTACGTCGCGCGGCGCGCCGGCACCCATGCGGGGATGGTCTTTCACCGCCCATTTCTCGAGGCGATGGCGCGGTTGCGCCCGGATGCGGACCTGCTGCTCGGCAAGCCGATGCCGGTGGCCGCGCTCGCGCACTTCTATGACAACCACAAGGGCGCCTTCGACCCGGCGCGGCAACTGCAGTGGCTGGTCGACACGCCGGAGCGCCTCGCCCAGTATCTGGAATTCGCCACGGCACGCGGACTGCGGCTGCGGATCAACCTCGAACTCGATGTCGGCTTGCGTCGCGGCGGCTTCGCCAGCCCCGAGGCCATCGCGGCTCCGCTCGACACCCTCGCAGCCAACACCGATCACCTCGAGTTCGCGGGTTTCATGGGTTACGACGCGCATCTGATGGGGTTGCCCGCGTTCGTCGCGGACGCCGAGTTCCCGCGCGTCAAGGCGCGCTATGCGGCCTGCACCGGCTACGTGCGCGAGCGCCACGGTGCGCTGCTCGAGGCCGTTGGCGAGCGGCTGTGCCTGAACGGAGCCGGCAGCCCCACGTTCCGGCGCTACGAGGGCGAGTCGCTGCTGAATGACGTCTCGGTGGGCACTGCGCTGATGAAGCCCACGCACTATGACTTGCCGATCCTCGCGGACTTCGAGCCGAGTGCATTCATCGCGACCCCGGTGCTGAAGACCCTTCCCTCGAGCGGCATGCCGACGATGGAGTGGCTGGCCGCGCCGATGCGCGCCTGGGACCCGAATACCGCGCGCACCTGGTTCGTCTACAGCGGCAACTGGATGGCCACGCCCGAGTCACCGCCGGGGCTGCAGCCGATCGGCATCTACGCGAGCTCCAACCAGCAGGGATTCTACGGCTCGGAACGCGTGCAACTCGCGGTCGATGATTTCCTGTTCCTGCGCCCGTATCAGTCCGAGGCAGTGCTGTTGCAGTTCGGCGATCTCATCGGCTTGCGCGGCGGGCGGATCGAGGCGCGCTGGCCGGTGCTGACGGCTGGCGTCTGAGGGAGCGGGATGGCTTGGGCGAGGGTGCCTCTCATGCACTTACCCGGCCTTCACCATCCCCAAGAACGTCTGTAAATTGATCAACTCGCTACGTACTGCCTTCGGAAACCTTTCGTGGAGAGGCGTTGGAACAACAAGCCGCACGCCAGCATCCCGCATTTCCTGGTACTGGTTAATCGATACGCCTTCCTGCAACGTCGCAAGATACTTGATGGGTATGCGGTCTGCCTCATTCAGGATCTGACGCCAGCGATCCTTGCACGTGGTTTTTGCTGCCAGCATCCAAACGGGGCTGCCGCCATCCCGATACAGATTCGCTGATGGAAACAGGAAGTCAGGACGCTTTGCTCCTTCCGAGACTTCCCCGTGTGAGTGGGGAACGCCTTCCTCGTCGAAGATCTTTACGAGATGCAGTTCGAACGATCTGCCAGCTCGCGATTTGCGGCGATTGTTAACGGAGTTGCTGAACTCAATGAACTCCTCGATTCCTGAAAAGCCCTGAAGGACGCGCGGCAGGATCAGCATCTCCTCGACCGACCGGAACATCTGGTACTCGCAATCCCTGCGGGCCAGCAGTCGCTTGTCTACGGGGGAATCCCGGAGTCGGCGAAGTGAAACACTGAAATCAACGATTTCCATCGCAGTAGGGAATCTGTTTGCCCACGCAGGGGGCAAGGTTTGAGGCGTCAGCCAGCACGAAGCTCGCTCCGGCGTGGTTCTATCAGGTACTACACTGCGAAAATCACTATCGAGAAACTGCGGGAGCCCGGGCTCGACTTCCCCGATGTAGCCTTCGAGAATTTCCTCTTCATCCTGGTTGCAGAGCCATACCCTGCAATGTCGGGCATCGCCAGTGTCTTCTTTGAAAAATGCCATGACCAATATCGAACCGGTTGAATCAGGATCGAGCACCGGTGAACCACTGCCACCCCAACGGGTGATACGACACTCATTTCTGGTGCGGGTGTTGTACCAGACTACCCGAATGTCCCGTTCTGGCAGGGTATGCGAATCGACGACAGCGACGAGCATGGCGTCCGGATTAGTCGCCATCGGGTCATTGACAGTCGGAAACAGACTGAAGATCACGGCCTTGGGCAGATACGGTCCAGCCTGGTTGGCCGCCGTAGCCAGCGTATCGTTACCGGCCAGGCGTTTGATTACCCAGTACCAGCCTGGTGCACTCTTCAGTTGTTCTATCCAGCGCTCGAAAGCTTCCGTGCTCATTCGCTGATCCCTCTGTGGTACCCGGCGTCAGGCCGTTGCGGCCTGCCTCGTCCTGCGGCGCGCAGACGCCTTCCCCATTATGTACGGACGCATGAGTCGCGCCACTTCCCTGAACACAGGCACGACGACGGAGTTCCCGAACTGCTTGTAGGCTCTGGTATCCGAGACCGGGATCTTGAACGAATCCGGGTAGCCCATCAGCCGTGCACACTCGCGTGGCGTAAGTCTGCGCGGAGACTGGTTCTTACCGCGTCTGACCAGAATTTCCGAACCGTCCTTGTAGTAACGTGCCGAAAGTGTACGGCTGACATTCTCCGGCCCCACCAGGCCGAATCCGAACCCGTT
>CAJADV010000553.1 GCA_903938575.1 uncultured Gammaproteobacteria bacterium | reverse complement strand
TGCTCGAGGGGTGGCCTCGAGCAGCGAACTGGTAGTAGCAGTGAGATGGAGCGCTTCGGTCAGACTGGGCAGTTGCCCCAAGCACCGAGCATCAGACCAAGGTCAGCACCGTTGACCACGCCGTCGAGGTTCAAGTCAGCACCGCACGGGTTGGATGGGCATGGGCCCCAGGCACCGAGCATCAGACCAAGGTCGGCACCGTTGACCACGCGGTCTTGGTTCAAGTCAGCAGGGCAGGACGGAGGTGGCGGAACGTTCGGTCCAACCACACCGAACAACTCAACCATGAAGCGCGACGGACGGTTGTAGAACGCCGTGACGCCAGCGGCGCTGGTCCATGTGTAGGGCGGGGTGAAGTTGTAGGTAGTGAATACACCCGCATTGTCCATCGCAAAACTATTTAACGATGCGCCGTACGCTGGAGCAAACCCGGTGATTGGGCCGTTGTTGCCCAGCAGCGCGTCTGCGTCACCGATGAAACGAGCAGCCACCCACATTCCGCCAACGTTGACGTTTGCAGGGTTGTCGGTATTCAGATCAACCACTGGCGCGGTCGCGGGGTTGCTCCACGTCCAGTCAATGCGATCAGTCTTGGTAGTTGTGGACGCATCGAGCTGGAACGTCTGGGTAGCCACCACATCACCAACGCCGTAGGCGCCAGCAACTGCGTCCCAGGTCATCTTGACCAACGCCAGTTCCACGCCAATGGCGGGAGCCGGAGTCACGGCGGTTCCGCCGCGGTAGACGTCCATGGACACCTTGTTGGGGGTCAGTGCCTCGCCAACATTGGCGCGCACAAAGGCGCTGTTGTAGAAGCGCTTAGAACCAACGCCATCGAGCGCATCGGTCGGCTTCCAGTAAGCGCCAGTTTCAAAGATCCGGCCGTACACAAGAGTGGGTGGCGGGGAGACCGAGTCGGTCACCAACCCGTTCACGTTCACCGAGAAACGGGCTTGGTTCTCGCGGGTTACGCCGTCCGTACCAACCGTGGTACCGAAGTAGAAGTTTGCCCCCCAACCCGTGTTGCTTGGGTCATTGATGCCGAAGTTGTTGTTGGAACGGCCAAGGACGGGCTCAGTCACGACGCGCCATCCGTTGGTACTGCTGCTCGAACCAGCGCCTGTGAAACGGACGCCAACCCAGAAGCCGCCGTAACCATTGGCGCCGTTGCTCGTGGTCTGCAGGTTCACTAGTGGACGAACCGTGGGGTCAGCATCACCCCATGACTTGGAAACCACTTGCGTGAGCGAGGTGGTGGATGCGGCCAAGTCCTGCGTGAAGGTCTGGACCACATTGCCAAGGCCATAGTTGGTGCCGTCGAAGGTCATCTCTTGGATGGTCACTTCCACGGTCACTGCCACTGCGGGCGTTGTGGTGCTGCCGAAGCGGCGGATACCGACGCTGGCCTGATTGAGTCGGAGTTGCGAACCGCCGTTTGATGTCACATACACCGGTGCGTACGAAGTAGCGTCGGGGCGACCGGTTGGGTAGGTGGTGCTGATGGAATTAACGTTGTATCGCGTGCTGGTATCCGGGCCGGCACTAAACACCGGTGGATCCAACTGCGCCTGCGCCGAAGCGGCAAGGCAGGCGGTGGCGAGAACGGCGATCGAGGACTTGAAGATTGACATCCTGGCGAAGTTCCTTCTTGGAGAGAGATGATGGCAAGCAGGCGACCTGCTCGCTTCACACATATGTCCGGTGTTTACCGGACAGCCGTTTGGTCACCACACCGACCGAAATCGGGTGGCGATTGTCAGACTTTTATTAAGTGGAAAGGTAGCGCGGATGTCCCGATCGACAAGACCCGCGCCGCCAGTATTTCAATAATTGCCGAGAAATGGAGGGGGTCCGGAGATTGTTGGTGGCGATCAGCAGGCGGTGGGACTGGGACGGCGGCTCAGGCCGGACGGCTGCCGCCGCCACTTCAGGAAGATATTTCAGAAATCTCCGCTTTCAACGAATCCGTCACCCATCGACAGCGAAAAGTCGCCGTGGGCTCTCGCTGAGATGGCTATCTCTCAAGCAGTTTTTGTTGTGACACCCCGCACCGCCAACCCAATCACCCCCATGTCAACCCCCACATCACCCGATGGCGCTCGTCCATCTTGGACGGCAGCCCAATGGGACGCCATTTCATCCGCACATCGCCTGCAACTTCTGCAATTCATTGAGGGCGCTGGTCGCGCCACCATCAAGGACCTGAGCGGATGGACTGGTCGCACCGGCACTTCTCTGTATCCGCACCTTGAGATCCTAGAGGCCGCGCACTTGGTAGCGGTGGAGATTGAAGTCGGCAAGGGCCGCCCGCGGCGCGTGTACATGCCGGGACCAGCCGTGGCGTGGGAGCGTCAATCCTCCGAACCAGCGAACGAGGGTCACTCGTCCATTTCGTTGGGTGCGCAACTTCTCAGTGACCTTGCGCTCCGCTTGCGACGCTGGGGCAAGGCGCGCATGAAGAAGGCCGTTGAGGCACGCGACCTCCGCAATGCCGCGCTCGTTTCTGAAACCACGTGGCTTGATGACCAACAACTTCAGGAAGTCAATGCCAAGGTCAATGAACTGATGTCGTTCGTTCGTGAGGCCCGGGCGCAGCGGCGCGGCAAGCGCCACAATGTCGCCGTGTATCACTTTCCTGACGTCACGCTCCGTGAAGCCCGCGACGGCGTGACTGAATAGCAGCGCGCCCCGCAGTATCCGCCCGTTTGATCGCCTGCAGTACGGCGGCGGCTGTCACAGGGAACGGCTCGTTGTGAATAGTGTCTGAGGCAATGGTGGCTCGTTCGGCGATGCTTAGTAGGAGTGCATCGCTTGGGTCATGCAGCCCGATCTCGGCAAGCGTCACCGGCAAGCCGACCGACGTGCAGAAGTTGAGCACCGCGGTGATTTCCTCTTGCGGAGCGTCTTCAAGCATCAATTGTGCCAGTGTTCCAAAGGCAACTTTTTCGCCGTGATGGAATGCTTGCACCTCGGGCGCAACGGTGAGGCCATTGTGGATGGCGTGTGCGGCTGCGAGTCCAGCTGATTCAAATCCGATGCCAGAGAGCAGGGTGTTCGCTTCGATGATCCGCTCGAGCGCTGGCGTGGGCGTAGCGGTTGGAGTCTTCATGGCGTCCAACGCGCTCACTCCGTCCGCTTGCAAGATGTGCCAGCAGAGTTCTGCGATCGCCATGCCAGCGCCGGTCGAAACGCCGTTGCGCGAGTTGCGCGCGCCGCTTCGCATACATGCGCGTGCTTCAAACCAAGTGGAAAGTGCGTCGCCCATACCGGCCACTAAGAGCCGCACGGGTGCACGCGCAATGACTGTGGAATCCACCAAGACCAAGTTTGGATTGTGTGGGTGGAAGAGATAGGTTTCAAAAAGGCCTTCGTCGCTGTAGACGGCGGAGATAGCGCTGCACGGCGCGTCGGTTGACGCAATGGTTGGGCAGC
>CAJADV010000552.1 GCA_903938575.1 uncultured Gammaproteobacteria bacterium | reverse complement strand
GCTGACCGGCTGCTGCGGCGCGCGGAGAAGATGGTCGCTCACGGCGCGGACATCCTCGATTTGGGTGGCGAGTCGACGCGGCCCGGAGCGAGTCCCGTCGGCGAGCAGGAAGAAATAGATCGGGTGCTCCCCGCACTTCAGACCATCGCCGCCAGGCTCGATATCATCACCTCGATTGACACCAGTTCCCCGGCGCTCATGCGAGAGGCCGCCGCCGCCGGCGCAGGCCTGATCAACGATGTGCGCGCCCTGGGCAGGCCAGACGCCATGGCGGCTGCTGTGTCCACCGGGCTCGCCGTGTGTCTCATGCACATGCGGGGTGAGCCGGGCACCATGCAGGAGGCGCCCGTCTATAACGATGTGTGCGCCGAGGGGGGCGCATTCCTGCGTGATCGGGCCGCCGCCTGCGAGGCCGCCGGCATTGCGCGCGAGCGACTCCTGCTCGATCCGGGCTTCGGCTTCGGCAAGACGCTGGAGCACAACATCCGCCTCTTCCGGGGCCTTGGCGGGCTGGTCGAGTCGGGATTCCCCGTTTTGGTGGGTGTGTCGCGCAAGGCCATGATCGCCCGTGTCCTGCAGCGCGATACCCGCCGGCGGCTGGCGGGTGGCTTGGCGCTGGCTACACTTGCCGCAAACGCCGGGGTCGCGGTGATACGTACCCACGATGTCCTTGCCACGCGGGATGCACTCGCGATGGTGACTGCCTTGCGCGGGGAGTGAAGCAACGATGAGCAGGAGTTATTTCGGCACCGATGGCATCCGCGGCAAGGTGGGTGTTGCGCCCATCACCCCGGATTTCGTGCTGAAGTTGGGTTGGGCAGCAGGCCGCGTGCTGGGGCGTCAGGTCCGCGACAGCCGCTCGCGCAACCTGGTGATCATCGGCAAGGACACCCGCATCTCGGGCTATATGTTCGAGTCCGCACTGGAAGCAGGGCTGGTCGCTGCTGGCCTCGATGTGTCTTTGCTGGGTCCCATGCCCACACCGGCGGTCGCCTACCTGACCCGCACCTTCCACGCGGTGGCCGGCATCGTCATCAGCGCCTCGCACAACCCGTACGAAGACAACGGCATCAAGTTTTTCTCCGCCCGTGGCGCCAAGCTTCCCGACGAGATCGAGCAGCAGATCGAGGCTGAGCTCGCCGGCCCGATGCGCACGCGCGACTCCAGCGGTCTTGGCAAGGTGACCCGGATGGCCGATGCCGGCGGACGCTACATCGAGTACTGCAAAAGCACCTTCCCCTCCGAGATGAATCTGGAGGGGCTCAAAATCGTGGTCGATTGCGCCCACGGTGCCACCTATCAGGTGGCTCCTGCGGTATTTGCGGAACTGGGCGCCACGGTGATCGAGCTCGGGGTTGAGCCCGATGGCTTCAATATCAACCGCGGCGTCGGGTCCACATCGCCCGCGGCCCTGATAGAGGCGGTGCGGGCCCACGGCGCGGATATGGGCATCGCCCTCGATGGCGATGGTGACCGTTTGATCTGCGTGGATGACACCGGCGCCACCGTCGATGGTGACGAACTCCTGTACATCGTCGCCGCCGACCGCCACCGGCGTGATGGCGGCTGCACCGGGGTGGTTGGCACCCTGATGAGCAACCTCGGCGTAGAGCTCGCCTTGCGCGGGCTTGGTGTACCTTTCGCGCGCGCCAAGGTCGGCGACCGTTATGTGCTCGAGATGCTGGCTGAGAAGGGCTGGCGGCTGGGTGGTGAGTCCTCCGGCCACATCATCTGTCTCGATGTGAGCACCACGGGCGATGGCATTGTTTCGGCACTTCGAGTGCTCGCCGCGATGCAAGCGGGCGGGCGGAGCCTCCGGGAGCTGCGCGCCGGCGTGAGCAAGTTTCCGCAACTCATGATCAACGTCGCTGTGGCGGTGCGCACCGACCCCCTCGCCAATGTGCGAGTCGCCAGCGCCGTGGCTGCCGTCGAGACCGCGCTTGCCGGGCGGGGCCGGGTGTTGTTGCGTGCCTCGGGCACGGAGCCGCTGATCCGGGTGATGGTCGAGGGCGAGGACAGCGAGGCCGTGGAGCGCCACGCGACGGAGCTCGCGCATGTGGTGCGTTCGGAGCTTGCCTGATGGTTTATCAAATGGAGGTCTTCGGCTTCCTTGTGCGCCCGGTGGGTCTTGGTTACCATCTGCGCCCGCTTTCAGGGGGGTAGGCTGTGCGGCAATCGCTGGTGGCCGGCAACTGGAAGATGCATGGTTCGCAGGGCATGGCCCGCGAGCTGGTGCCGGCTCTGGTAGGTGCTTTGCGCGGTGTCGAAGCGGAGATCGTGGTCTGTCCACCGTTTCCCTTTCTGCCCCTTGCCTCCGATCTGTTGAAGGGTTCGTCGATCGCGCTGGGAGCGCAGGACCTGCATACGGCTGAAAGCGGCGCCTGTACGGGCGATGTTTCTGGCCCGATGCTGCGCGATGTGGGCTGTACCTGGGTGATCGTGGGTCATTCCGAGCGGCGCGCAGGGCACGACGAGCAGGATGTGCTGGTGGCTGATAAAGCCCTGGCGGCGCTGCGGGCGGGGCTGCGACCCATCGTGTGTGTCGGCGAGACCGCCCGGCAGCGCGAGAGCGGTCAGGCTCTTCGGGTCGTGGCGGGGCAATTCGCGGCACTGTTGGCGCGGTTAGGCCCTGGCTTCGCGGAGTCTCTCACCCTGGCTTACGAGCCGGTGTGGGCAATCGGAACGGGTGTGACGGCTTCGCCGGAGCAGGCCCAGGAGATGCACCACAGGCTACGGGCGCAGGCAGAGAGCCACGCTCAGGGTCTGGGAGCGCGGATGAGACTGCTGTACGGTGGAAGTGTGAAGGCGGCTAATGCTGCCGAATTGTTTGGGATGCCGGATATCGACGGTGGGCTGATTGGCAGCGCATCTCTTGATGCCGGAGAATTTGTGGCGATCTGTCGTGCCGCTGAAGGAATGTCATGGAACAAGTGATCCTCGTTATCTATGTGCTGCTTGCCGCGGCCATGGTTGGTCTCATCCTGCTGCAACAGGGCAAGGGCGCCGACGCCGGCGCCTCCTTCGGCGCTGGCGCCTCGCAGACTGTTTTTGGGTCTGTCGGCGCGGGCAACGTGCTCACCCGTAGCACCGCTATCCTCGCAACCCTGTTCTTTCTTTCCAGTGTCGGGCTGGCGGTGATGGCAAAACATAAGGCCGAGGCGGCAAGAGAGGGAGGAATACCGCTGTCAGCCGAGCTGCAGTCGGGGGATAATGCGCCTGCTGCCCCAGGCGATATTCCCGTGTCAGATAAGGCGCCGGTTTCCGAGCCGGCGGCTCCGTCCGCGGATATCCCGACGGCGAGTGAGGCAGAGGTTCCCGAGCAGACGCCCGTCGTCGTTGGGGGCGCCGAGCCAGCAGGCCAGGAGAAGCCTGGTTCGTCGGGAGAGTGAGCGGCAAGTTTTCAGGTACATGCCCAAGTGGTGGAATTGGTAGACACGCTATCTTGAGGGGGTAGTGGCGTAAGCTGTGCCGGTTCAAATCCGGCCTTGGGCACCATCTGAATCTCATGTTTTCGATGTCAGTCGGTCCTGCGACTGTCGGTTCCAGGACAGTCCCGATGATCAGCGCTTTTAGTGCTTGACCCGGGAAGAAACGCCTTCTTATACTTGCGCTCCCTTTTGGGGGGAGCCGGTTCTCCGGTTGTTGATGCGGGGTGGAGCAGTCTGGTAGCTCGTCGGGCTCATAACCCGAAGGTCGTTGGTTCAAATCCGGCCCCCGCTACCATTTTCGAGATCCGGTTCCGGGCTTCAGGGCTCGGGTCACGGATAAAAGAAAGCCCCCTCGCGGGGCTTTTTGTTGTCAGGTGGATACCGGGGCAGCCCAAGCTGGGTGCCCGGGCAGTACCGATGCAATGGGAAGTGGGCCATGAGCCCATTTTTTTTTTGGGGTTGGTACACGGCGTGAGCGCCCGAGTAGAGGATCTGCAGCTGCTGCTTGAGCCCGCGATAGCGGCGCTCGGCTATGAGCTGTGGGGTTTGGAGCTGAACGTGCGCCCACGCCATTCCCTGCTCCGCATCTACATCGATGCGCCACAGGGCATCACGGTGGACGATTGCGCGCTGGTGAGCCGCCAGGCGAGTGCGGTGCTCGATGTGTCAGACCCGATCCAGGGCGCTTTCACACTCGAGGTGTCCTCGCCGGGGTGGGACAGGCCGCTTTTTCGCGCCTCCCAGTACGAGCTCTACAAGGGCTCCCGGGTAAAAATTCGGCTGGCGCGCATGATCGATGGTCAGCGCAACCTGGATGGGCGCATTGTCGGCGCCGACGAGGATGGTGTGGAGCTTGAGGTTGCCGCCGGAGCGCGGTCAAAGGTTCCTTGGGGAGCAATCCGCAAGGCCAGTTTGGTGATTGAGGATGAATGAGCCCCGTCCGGGCTCGCGAGCGTTGCGGAGCATAGGGATGAACAAGGAAATCCTGCTGGTTGCCGAGGCCGTCTCCAACGAGAAGGGCGTCTCGCGCGAGATCATTTTCGAGGCCATCGAACAAGCGCTCGCCACGGCGACCAAGAAGCGCTATGACGAGGACTCGGAGATCACCGTGGTGATCGACCGCAATAGCGGCGATTACACGACGTTCCGCCGCTGGCTGGTGCGCAGCAACGAGGAGCCTGCCGCCCTTGGCACCGAGTTCACGCTGCAGGAGGCGCACGAGAAGAATACCGCCCTGCAGCCAGGCGATGTTTACGAGGAACAGATCGAGAACGTGGGTTTCGGCCGCATTGCGGCACAGACTGCCAAGCAGGTAATCGTCCAGAAGGTCCGCGAGGCCGAGCGCGCGCAGATCATCGACCAGTACCGCGACCGCATAGGTGAGCTGCTTGGCGGCAGCGTGAAGAAAGTTACCCGTGACGCCGTCATCGTTGATCTTGGCAATAACGCCGAGGGTCTTCTCTCCCGCGATCAGCTGGTCGGGCGCGAAACGTTCCGGGTCGGCGACCGCGTTCGCGCCGTCCTCAAGGAAATCCAGCCCGAAGCTCGCGGTCCGCAGCTCATCATGAGCCGCACCTGTCCCGAGATGCTGATCGAACTTTTCAAGATCGAGGTGCCGGAGATCGCCGAGCAGGTGATCGACATCCGCAGCGCCGCCCGCGATCCTGGCCTGCGGGCCAAGATCGCCGTAAAAACAAACGATGGACGTATCGACCCCGTGGGTGCCTGTGTGGGTATCCGGGGCTCTCGCGTGCAGGCCGTTTCCAACGAGCTGGACGGTGAGCGCGTCGATATCATCCTGTGGGACGACAACCCCGCACAGTTGGTCATTAACGCCATGGCGCCGGCAGATGTCGAGTCGATCGTCGTCGACGAGGACACCAACACCATGGAAGTGGCGGTAGCCGAGGACAATCTCGCACAGGCGATCGGCCGCGGCGGCCAGAACGTTCGTTTGGCCAGCCTGCTCACCGGGTGGAACATCAATGTGATGAGCCTCGAGGACCAGCAGGCCAAGCAGGAGCAGGAGTCCGGCGCCACCATCGCCCGTTTCATGGAGGCCTTGGAGGTCGATGAGGACGTGGCATTCGTGCTCGTCGAGGAAGGCTTCACGACCCTCGAGGAGATTGCCTATGTTCCTTTGGAGGAGATGATGGCCATCGAGGGTTTCGACAAGGACACCGCGGAGGAGCTTCGCGCCCGTGCCAAGGACGCGTTGCTCACGCAGGCTATTGCCTCCGAGGAGCGTGTCGGGTCGTCGGAGCCGGCGGACGATCTCCTCGGCATGGAAGGCATGGACAAGGCGCTCGCCTTCCGCCTCGCCAGCCGCGGTATCGTCACGATGGAAGACCTCGCCGAACAGGCGGTCCAGGATCTCCTCGGCATCGAGGATCTCGACGAGCAGCGTGCTGCCGCCTTGATCATGACGGCCCGGGCTCCGTGGTTCGAAGCATTGGAGCAGGCTGGGGACGCGCGTTAAGCGCGCGCCCTGCCGTGTTCGGGTCAGGAGACTAGTTGATGGCTGAAGTCACCGTTGCGGAACTCGCGAAGTCGGTCAGCGTCTCCGTCGAGCACTTGCTCGCGCAGATGAAAGAGGCCGGCCTCACCCACTTGAAGGCCGAGCAAGTAGTTTCGGACGAGGACAAGCAGACGCTCCTCGGGCACCTGCGCAGCGCGCATGGTGAGGAGACGGACGCGGATGCGGCCAGACGCATCACCTTGAAGCGGCGCACGATCACGAAACTGAAGACCGGTTCTGCCGGAAAGCGCACCGTCAACGTCGAGATCCGCAAGAAGCGCACCTACGTCAAACTCGAAGACGGCGTTGAGACCGTGCAGGAATTCGAGGGCGCGGGGGAAGACGCCGATCAGTTCGAGGCTGGTGAAGAGCAGTTTGCCGACACTGAAATGCAGGTTACGGCGACGGCCGAATTGCAGCCGGAGCCGGAGCAGGTTCCCGCCGCTGAGCCGGCTCCGTCCGCCGCAGAACTCCCGGTAGCTGCCCCTGTCGTTCCCGAGACCGCGCCTGTCGCAGTGCCGGCGCCAGAGGCACCGCGCCGCGAAGACAAGCGTTTCATCGATCCGGAACTGCTGCGCCAGGCTGCCGCCACGCGCCGCAAGGAAAAGGAAATCGAGGAGCGTACGCGTCGTGAGGCGCTCGCCAAGGCCAAGAAACAAAAGGAAGAGGAAGAGGCGCGCAAGCGCTCCGAGCCTCCGCCTCGTGCTCGGCAGGAAGAAACTGCCGCGACGCCGGCCAGACCTGCTGGCGGCCCCGGCGGCCCTGGCGCGCCCAAGGGTGCGAAAGATGTGCGGCCTGCCAAGGGCAAACGTCGCGACGATGCCCCGGACGACGACAAGCCCCGCAAG
>CAJADV010000551.1 GCA_903938575.1 uncultured Gammaproteobacteria bacterium | reverse complement strand
GAGCAGCTCATGCCGCGACTACCCAGTCGATCGACCTGGTCTGCGCATCAGGATGCAGCGGTACCTCTACCAATACCGGAACCATTTACTCACAGACAATCGAGCAGCCCACGGGCACGGGCGTGTTCGATCCATTCCTGCGGATTCAGGATGCCCCTACCGAGCAGGGTTATAACGCCGACTACAAGAATGCACCCGAGGCCCCCTTCGACGAAAAGGTCGGCACGTGGACGCACTCGCTGCAATTCGGGGATTTGAGCCTGGTAGACATCGGCGGCACCAAATACTACGAATTCTTGCTCGATCTCGATGAGCCGAATAACACCGGAAAGTGGGGCATCAGCCTGGAAAACGTGCAGCTCTTCAATTCGGGGGGCAGCAAGCTGGCCGCACCGTTCTCCACAGACTTGAGCACGCTGGGCACCAAACTCTACGACATGGATTCAGGCGACCATGATGTAACCGTGTTTCTCGATGGGAGCTTGACCTCCGGCAACGGGCAAATGGATATGTCGATGTTTATCCCGGAGAGTTACCTCTCAAGCGCCGATGGCTCGGATTACCTCACGTTTTATTCGAAGTTCGGGCATGTTTATATCGATCCCTGCGAAGACGTACGCGGGAAGGACGACAAGGCCGCCTGCTACGAAACGAACCCGATTCCGACCAGTTGGGAAACCGACGGCAGTTTCGAGGAATGGGCCGTAAGGGACAACCCGAGCGAAGTGCCCGTGCCTGGCACGCTGGGCCTCTTGGGCATGGGCGTGGCAGCGTTGGGCATGATCCGACGCAAAGCATCAGCCCCGTTGCAAGTCTTGGCCTAGTTACACGCCTCGACTGACAGGGCCCGGTGGGATGCGTATCCCGCCGGGCCCTTTTGTTATGTGTGCCGACGTGCGCACCCGCCCCTTTATGCAGGGCTGTTGATCCACTCCGTAATCACCGGCTCCAGCACCGTCGACACCAATTCGATCAGCAGTCCACCCGCGGGCGCCGCGATGTAACAGATGACGCCGAAACCGGCCTCCGGTGAATCGCTCGCGGCAAGGACTTTCCAGCCACTGCGCAGCAAGCGGTTTGCCTCCGCGGGCAAATCATCGACCCAGACACCGATATGGCGGTTATCGGGCTGCGCACCCGGCGCGTAGAAAGCACCCGTGCCCTGCACCAACTCAAGATGCTGCGGCCCCCGGCGCGAATACACCGCGCTCACCGAGACCTCGTGACAACCGCGCTCCGGCGTCCAGAAAGGCAGCGGATCAAAGCGGCGCACCGGCGACCACTCGAGATGCAGATCCGCGCCCATGCCCTGCATCGCCTCGCTCAGATCTGCTACGGCAATGCCGACGTGAAACATGCGTTGCAGATCGAACATGATCCTGTGCCTTGAAAGAGTTCTGCCGGTGGAGCCTGGCGCCCGATGGTGCACAGGGGCGCGAGCTGCGGTCAATGCCGCAGCCCTGTGCAACACGACGCCTCCCCGACACAATCTGTCGCCCCGATTGCATTTGAGGTCTAGCTGGCGTGTCATCATCGAGCCGCAGCAGCGCGCCTGCACACCAGGGAACTCAGCAATGACCAGCCCCGCCCCGCAGGCCTACGACGATGCACCCCTGCGGGCATTTCACCTGCGTGCGGCGGTAGCGAGTTTCGGCGGCAGCTTCAGCGATGGCTTCGGGCTCGGCATCATCGGTCTCGCGCTCGCTCTGGCAACGCCTGAACTCGCTCTCACGCCGGTATGGCTCGGCCTGCTCGGCGGCGCCGCACTCGCCGGGTTGTTCCTCGGCGCCCTGTTCACCGGCCCGCTCGCCGACCGCATCGGCCGCCGCCCCGTCTTCGCCTGGAACATGGGGATACTCGGCCTGCTGTCGGCGGCCCAGTTCCTGGTCGATTCGGCCAGCGTGCTGTTGCTGCTCCGGTTAGGGATCGGTTTCCTGCTGGGCACCGACTACGTGGTGGGCAAGACCCTGCTCACGGAGTTCACACCGCGCGCCGAGCGCGGGCGCCTGCTCAGTTCGCTGGCGGTGGCCTGGGCGGCCGGCTACGCAAGCGCCTATGCCACTGGCTACGCCCTGAGCGACAGCGGCGCGGATGCCTGGCGCTGGATGCTGCTGGCAAGCGCCCTGCCCTGCCTGCTGGTGATGCCACTGCGAGCCACGCTGCCTGAATCACCCATGTGGCTGGCGCGCCAGGGTCGCCACCGCGAAGCCGCAGCCGTGGTCCTGAAACACTTCGGCCCACACGTGCTGCCACCCCCCGCGAGCAGCCTGCCGCCGCGCAGCGGTGGGCACTGGGCCGAGCTCTTCGCGCCAGCGATGCGTCGCCGCACGCTGGTGGCCTGCGGGTTTTTCACCTGCCTGGTGATCCCCTACTTCGCACTCGGCACCTTCGTGGCACGGGTGCTGGATGCACTGCAGGTGCAGGGCGGCGCGATGGGTGGACTGGTCTACAACATCGCACTGCTGGCCGGCTCGGTGCTCGGGCTTATGCTCATAGATCGCCTGCCCCGTCGCACGCTGCTGATGGGCAGTTTTGCCATCACCTCGTGCGCGATGCTCGCTTTGAGCCTGTCCGGGAATGCCAGCGCCTTTACGGTGATCGCCCTGTTCGCGTTGTTCGCCTGCGTGCTCTCGGCGGCTTCCAACATGAGCTTCGTCTACGTGCCCGAACTCTTCCCGACCGAACTGCGCGCCTCGGGCACGGGCGTGGCCATTGCCGCGAGCCGGATCGGCTCCGCCATCAGCACCTTCCTGCTGCCGGTGGTGATGGCAAGCTGGGGCGCACCGGTGGCGCTCGGGGCCTGCTGTGCGGTGCTCGCGCTCGGGGGCATCTTGTGCTGGCGCTGGGCACCGGAGACGCGCCGGGTAGCGCTGGGGGGATAGTCTGCGGCGATGCGATCGCCACCAGCCTAAGCGCCTGCGGCCTCCCATATTTCCTCGGCCCAGCGCCGGATGGTGAGTCCCTCGGCCCAGCGGTCAGAGAGCTCGTGTCCGTGGGCGTCGGTGATGGCATAGGGCGGCGGGCCAAGCTCGACCAGGAACCGCAGGGTGGCATCCGCCGCGCTGCGCTGGCGCCACGCCCGCATGCCCTGCCCCCACCACTGCCGGAACTGCTCCGTCCACGGCCGATGCTGGGGGAAATCGATCGCGATCTGTACCTGCTCGTTGCTGGACACGCGCCCCTGGAAGGAATCCGAGCGCTCCAGCACCGCGTTGATGTAACCGGCCTGCTGCGCCGGTATCGGCAGGTGGAATTCCCGGTCCACCACGAAGTGCGACAGATCCGCGCACAAACGCAGCTCCGGCATGTGCCCGAGCACCTCGATGGTGAAATAGAGATCATTCAGCGTCCCGTTACGGTGGGTTTCCAGCAGCACCGGAAAATCATGCGCCCGCGCCATCTCGAGCCAGGCACGAATCACCGGGACTGCATCGGCAGCGCGGAGCGGCATCACGCCGCCGATCACATTGACCTGCGTAGCCTTCAGTTCCCGCGCCATCGCGAGCAGCGGCCGCAGTTCCTCCACCGTGTGCGGAAAGGCGTTGACCATGCACTCGAGGCCGTAACGCTCGAAGAGCGGCGCGAGAGCGAGGCTGGCAGCGATCTCGTGGACTGCGGGATCGAGGCACACGCCGTGATAGCCCGCCGCCGCGATGCGCGCGAAGTGCAGCTCAGGCGGCGGCTCCTCGCGGCCCGGGATGCGCTGCTCCATGCCCCAGAGGGATTGATAAACGCGCAGGCGCTGCATGCTCAGAACGGCGTGAGGAAAGAGGCCGCGTGACCACCCGTCACCAGAGCCTGCTGCGCCGCGCGCAGGTACTCCCGGCCTTCCACGCGGGGCAGCCCCGGGGCGTCGTGGAAAATGCGGTGCCGGCGATGCCGGTGGTAGATGACGAGCTGCGGCCACAGCCTGATCACATTGGCCGGATCGTTGCCGAAGAGCTCGCGATGCAGCCGCGGGAGTTCATACCACGGAGCGGTGGGTTTGGCGTGGTGGGCATTGTGGAAACCGAAATTGAGCACCAGCCAGTTAGGCGTTGCGTAACGCCAGCTGATGATGTTGCTGAAGGTGTGCTCCTGCTCCCAGCGCACATCGCCCTTGTGCGGTGAAGTCGACTCACCGAACAGCGTGAGGTGGTAGGGATAATCGTGCTGCAGGCTGTCCATGAAACGCAGGACAATGATCAGAAGCATCTGCGCCACGAGATAGCCGATGAACGCCGCAGGCTCCATGGCCGCGACGGCGCCGAGCACGGAAAGCCGCGACACCAGGATAAGGACATTGCGCCGGCGCTGATTGCGCCGCGGCACGATCACAAACGACGACAGCATCAGCATCGCGTGCATCATGATGTCGTGGGCGGGTATGTACCAGGACTCGAGCCACGTCACCAGTCGGTAACTGCGCGGGTGCGCCCGGAACCAGGCCTCGTAGTCGACATGCACGACGTCATCGTTGTCCACGTGATGGCGGAAATGCTTGTAGCGCACATCGAGGTGCCGCCCGTAGCAGGAACCGGTGATCCACCCGAGCAGGGAACCCAGGCGCGTGTTATGGCGGTTCTCCCGGAAGATCGTGTTGTGCGCGCATTCGTGGATCAGATACGCCGCAATGACCATGCCGTGCGCAAGCAGCACCACGCCCACCGGCCAGAGGATCAGGGCATCCGAAAACAGCAGCGCCCAGCCACTGGCATAGGCCGCCATCGAGTAGATCAGGGCGCCGCCCTGGTAGCGTGCGCCGCGCGGGCTTTTCAGTAAGGGCATGGGCTCTGGGCGAGTGGCTGGGATCTGCTGGAACGCTACAGGATCCCGCAGCGTGCCGCCACTCGCAGCCAGTGCGGCCTGCGAGCGTGGGACTGGGCGATGTATTCCCTTATCATCGCGCATCACCAACGTTCGCCATTTCCACCGCAGCCAGGACTCACACGCAGCCATGAAACTCCAGGATCTCGAGATTTTCGTCGTCGCCCCGCCCGCGCCCGGCTGGGGCGGGCGTTACTGGATCTTCACCAAGCTCACCACCGACGACGGCATCGTCGGTTACGGCGAGTGTTATGCCTCGACGGTCGGCCCCAAAGCCATGCGCGCGGTGATCGAGGACGTCTTCGAGCGCCACATGCAGGGCGAGAGCCCCGAAAACATCGAACTGATGTACCGGCGCGTCTACTCCTCGGGTTTCACGCAGCGCCCGGACCCCACCGTGATGGGCGCCTTCGCGGGCATGGAGATCGCGTGCTGGGACATCCTCGGCAAGGCGCGCAACCGTCCGGTCTGGGCACTGCTCGGCGGCAAGATGAACCAGCGGCTACGGACCTACACCTACCTCTACCCGGAGCCGGGGCAGGACGCGAGCGAGTTCTGGGTAAACCCCGACTGGCAGGGCGAGGCCGCGGCGCGCTGCGCGAAGGAAGGTTTCACTGCGGTGAAATTCGACCCGGCAGGCCCCTACACCATCCGCGGCGGCCACAACCCCTCCATGTCTGACATCACGCGCTCGGTGGCCTTTTGCCGCGCGATACGCGAGGCCGTGGGCGACAGCGCGGACCTGCTATTCGGCACGCACGGGCAATTCTCCACGCCCGGCGCGATCCGCATGGGCCGCGAACTCGAGCCCTACAACCCGCTCTGGTACGAAGAGCCCATCCCGCCCGACAACCTGCTCGAGTTCGCCGAGGTGGCGCGGCAGGTGCGTATCCCGCTTGCCACCGGTGAGCGCCTCTCGACCAAGGCGGAGTTCGGCATACTGCTCCGCGCCGGCGGCGTGAAAATCCTGCAACCCGCGCTGGGGCGTCTGGGCGGAATCATGGAGGCGAAGAAAGTCGCTGCCATCGCGGAAATTTTCAACGCCGAGATGGCCCCGCACCTCTACTGCGGGCCACTCGAGTGGGCGGCCAATATCCACCTCGCCACCTCCATCCCCAACCTCCTGATGATCGAGACGATCCAGAAAGGCGGCGATTTCCATCTCCAGCTGATCGGCCACACCATCCGCTGGGAAGACGGCTACGTGATCCCGCCCGAGGCGCCGGGTCTGGGCGTGAATTTCGACGAGGACCTCGCCCGCGCGCATCCCTTCACGGGCAATGGTCTGCACCTGCAAATGCAGGAGGCGCCCTGCGACTACCGGCATGGCAATCGTTTCGAGGGAGGCGCGCCGGCGGCGAATCCGGAATGAGCCTCGCCGGCGGCAGCAGCACGCGGGCGCGGAAGCCGGCCGCAGTAGTGCCGTGCCGCGTTGCGCTGCTGCTCGCCGTGCTGTGCGCTGCGCTCTGTGCGAGAACACCAGCAGTAGCGCAAACCGCCGCCGCACGCACGCCGCATCCCGAGGTGGTGGTAAGCGTCGACTGGCTGCAGCAGGCGCAGGATGGCCCGCGCCCCGTGCTGCTTAACGCCAGCTGGTCCGAGGACGGCGTGGCCCGCGAGTACCTGTCCGGCCACCTGCCGGGCGCGATTCACCTCGACACCGACCGCCTCGAGACCGGCTATCCGCGCTGGGCGCTGCGCTCACTGCCGGAGTTGCAAGGGGTGATCGGCGAACTGGGCATCGGGCCTGCAGACACCGTGGTGGTCTACGGCGACAAGAGCATCGCGGCGGCCCGCGCCTGGTGGGTGCTGATGTACGCGGGCGTGCACGATGTGCGCTATCTCGACGGCGGCCTGCGCGCCTGGCGTGCGGCAGGGCTGCCAGTGGAAACCGCTGCACACACCCCGGTGCCGAGGGAATTCTCCGCTGTACCTCGCCAGGATTTCATCATCGGCACCGCGGAGTTACGCCGTCGCCTCGACGAGGGCGGGATGCAACTCGCCGACACGCGCGGCTGGGCCGAATACAACGGCCTGTTGAGCGGCTACGACTACGCGGCATTCGCCGGCCGCATTCCCCACGCGATCGCCGCCGGTAACGCGGACGACAGCGCCACGATCTATCAGGACGCCTCCGGGCATCTGCGTGATCCGCAGGAGGTCCTGTCGCGCTGGCACGCAGCAGGGCTTGAGCCGGAATCGCGGGAGCTCATTTTCTACTGCGGCACCGGCTGGCGTTCCAGTCTCGCGTTTCTCTACGCCTACGCGCTCGGCTTGCCGCGTATCCGCAATTACTCCGACGGCTGGCTGGGCTGGAGCACGCTGCACGAAGCCGATGCCACCGCCACAGGCCCAACACCGGGCTGGCGGCAGATCCCCAGCGACAATCCCGTCGAGTCACCGATTCCCGCGTTCCTTCGTCGCCGCTGAGGCTTCTGGCGTTTGATTGCAGCACCCGCGCTTCGGGCTGCGGGCCATCCCCGCTCGCTAACGCCGCTGCACATCCCTGTGCAGCGACTGCCTGCATTCGCGAAATCGCTCCCGGCGATTTCCCGAATGAAGGCGCGCTCACGCGGACAGCCCACACCCCGAATCGCTCGATCACCTGCTGTGCGTGAACTCGAAGACGCAATTCCAGGTAAGCGGGCCATGCCCGCGAACAACCACGCCGGCAGCGCCGCATCGCGCGCATGGCGCGCTCCTACAATTCCGAACAGGTCATGACGACAATCTTCGTGATCGCCTGCCGTGTGCGAACGCAAAAAACCATCCCCGCGTAGGAGCGGGCCATGCCCGCGAACAACCACGCCGGCAGCCCCGCATCGCGCGCATCGCGCGCATGGCGCGCTCCTACAACTGCGATCAGGTCATGCCCGCGATCTTCGGCCTCGCCTGCTACGCGCGAACTCGAACATGTC
>CAJADV010000550.1 GCA_903938575.1 uncultured Gammaproteobacteria bacterium | reverse complement strand
TTCCCGCGGGGATCAGTGCTGCGAGGTCGGAGTCGTCCATGCTGATTTCGTGGAAATTTGCGCCGGCAAGCAGAGCGGCCTCCCGCATGCCATCGACATCGAGCCGGGGGATTACGATGCCGCCGGCTGCATCCCGCGCGAAACCGCCACCGGGCAATGCCACCGGCGCACCTTCTCGCGTGCCTACCGCGAGTACCGCGAGCGAGATGCTCCGTTCCCGCAACAGTGCTGCGATCTCGCGTCCCTGTGCGGCGGTGAGAGCGTCTGTTGCGATCAGCACGCGACCGTCGCTGCTGCCGGCGCCCTCCAGCAACTCGAGCGCAAGCCGAACCGCTGCCACCGGATCGCTGCCCGGCACCGGCATGATGGCCGGGTCCAGGGCCGGGAGCATCGCGCTCACGGTGCCGGTGTCGTCCGAAAGGGGCGTCACCACGTGAGCATCCCCGGCATAGGCGATCAGGGCCGTGTAGGCGTCGCGCCGGGTCACCAGCAGATCGACCAACTTGAACCGTGCGCGTGCGAGCCGCGAGGGCGCAAGATCCGCCGCCTGCATCGAGACGCTCATATCCAGTGCGATCACCAAGGCATCGCCCCGGCGATGAACGGGTTCCGGCAGCCGCTCCCAGGTCGGGCCCGCGAGTCCGAGCACGGCGAGCGTCCAGCCCGCTGCCAGCAGCGCCAAAGGAAGGGCGCTGCCGCGAATCGTTTGCGGAAGGAGCAGCGCCGCGAGTAGCGGTGGCTCTATCACCCGTGCAAGCGCCGCCGATCCAGTGCTTTGGCGCAGGCTCCACCAGGCGAGAACCAGCGCGGGTGGCAATGCAAACAGCCAGAGCGGTCGCAGGAAATGGAAGTCCTGGAGCAGCGTGCTCATCGGTTCGCTCCGCGGCGGTTGCCCGGGCTGAGGTGTCCGCGGAAGGCAATCAGCGCGATCAGTACGGTGGCGAGGAATGCAGCCCCCAGTGGCCAGTGCGCGAGCGAGCTCATGGGGCGGCGGGTGTCGGCCTCCTGCGCGACGGGTTCGAGGCGGTCGAGTTCGACATAGATGGATTCAAGCTCCTGGCGGTCACGTGCGCGGAAGTAGCGTCCTCCGCTGGTGGTGGCGATGTAGGAGAGCGTGTCCTCGTCCAGATCCGCCGAGGGGTTGATGCGTCGCGATCCGAACATGCCGCCCAGCAGGCCGGGCAACTCCATGCTCTCGGCACCGATGCCGATCGTGTAGATCCGCAGCCCCGATCGTGCGGCCAGATCGGCGGCCTCGCGCGGGGGAATCTCGCCGGCGGTGTTGGCGCCATCGGTCATGAGAATAAGTACGCGGCTGCCTTCCGGGCGATCGCGCAGGCGTTTCACCGCGATGGCCAGCGCGTCGCCGATCGCGGTGTTGCGACCGGCAAAACCGATCTGCGCTTCCTCGAGCAGCCGGCTCACCGTCGGACGGTCGAAGGTGAGCGGCGCCTGGAGGTGTGCGCTGGAGCCGAAAAGTATCAACCCGACCCGGTCGCCGTCACGGCGGCGCAGGAACTCGCCGGCCACCGACTTCACGACGCTCAGTCGATCTGCAGGACGGCCAGCTAGCTCGAGGTCAGCGGTTTCCATACTCGCGGAAATATCCATCGCCAGCATGAGATCCCGCCCGGAGGCGGGCAGCGATACTTCGTCGCCGAGCCAGCGTGGTCCGGCTGCGGCCAGCACCAGCAGCAGCCAGAGCAGCCACAGCAAGCCCATTCGCGCGCGCCTCACGGTGGGTGCCCGGCTCTGTTGGCCGAGGCCCGCGACACCGGCGGTGGACGGGAAATACAGCGCAGGGACACTTCCGCGCGCCGGCGGCAGCACCCTTCGCAGCAACCACGGGAGGGGCAGCGCGACCATCACCCAGGGCAGCTGGAAATCGATCACCGGTGCCTCCGCAGCCAGCGCCGGCAGAGTTGCTCCAGTGCCTGAGGGTCGCAGGCCGGTGCCGCGCTGTAGACGGATTCGCCGATCACGCTGCCCGCACCGCGCGCGAATTCCTGCATGCGCCCGCTGCGATCGAGAAATTCGAGCCAGGCCTTGCCGTGGAGCGGTGCCACGCTCGGTCGCGGGTAGCGGCAGAGTGCGGCCCGCCGGAGGATTGTCGATGCGGTCGCGGCAAAGGCGCCGGCGTCGCCCGACTTCCTCCATGCATTCAGGGCGGCACTCAGTTCCTGCGCGGCCCTACGTCGATAGCTGTTGCGCCGAATGAGCGAGCGCAGGGCGCGTATCCCCAAGACCAGCATCGCCAGGACCATCACGGCAAGCAGCCACCAGAGTGGCGCCGGCGGCCACCAGCCGACTGCCCCGGGCAGGTGCAGGGGATGCAATGCGGCCAGTGGATCGGGGTTCATGCGCCGGGCCTGCGCGTGTAGCAGCGACCCAGTACCTCCGCGGCGCTGCTGCCGGTCACCAGTGGTGTGAGCCGGGCGCCGCTGCTGCGGAATGCCAGCTCCAGCCCTTCCCGGTGCTCACGGGAACGCCGCTCGAAGCCATCGCGCAATGCGTTGGAGCCGGTGTCCGCAAGCAGTTGCAGCACGCCGTCGCTGAAGAGCGCCATCCCGGCCTGGGGCAGCGACTCCTCCATCGGATCGTGCACGCGCAGCCCGTGCAACTCCATATGGCGTGCAAGCAGGCGCAGTTGCACCGAGCAGTTCTCATCCCAGTCGTGGAAATCGCTCACAACCACCAGCAACGCGCCCGGGCGGGCCACCCGCCGCAAGCCCTCGAGTGCCGAACCCAGCGTGGCGCTGCTAAGGCGCGGTGATGCAGCGGGCCCGAGGCGGGCGTTGGCCTCGCTCGCCAGCCGGAGGAATTCCAGCACGGCTCGACGGCTGCGCCGCGGTCTGGATTCGTGGTGACCGGTGTCAACCAGGATCTGTCCGCCGAGACGATCACCCCCGGCAAGCGCCGCCCACGCCACCAGTGCCGCAGCATGCGCAGCCTGCACGGACTTCATGCAGCTGCGGGTGCCAAAGAACATCGGCGTGCGCTGGTCGAGCAGCACGTGGACGGGGCGCTCGCGCTCAGCGCGGAAGAGACGCGTGTGAGGCCTGCCGGTGCGCGCACTCACCCGCCAGTCGATGGTGCGCACGTCATCGCCCGCCGCGTAAGCGCGCACCTCTTCGAACTCCAGCCCGCGACCCCGCTGGCGGCTGGGCGCCCCGGTGCCGGTCGCGCGCGATGCGGAGCGTGGTGTCGCGAGGTCGATAGCGGCGGCGCCGGTGCGCAGGAGCATCAGTTCCTGCAGGCTGCAGCGGACGCCGGTCGCTGCGGCGGGTCCGCGGGCAGGGGGGCGTGCTGAACTCATGGAGGTCAGCCGACCGCCACCAGCCCGAGCAGTTCATCGATGATGGCATCCGTACCCATGCCGGCTGCCTCGGCATCGAAGCCCGGAATCAGTCGGTGCCTGAACACGTCATGAAGCACGGCCTGCACGTTGTCAGGGCCTACGAAATCGCGTCCGGCAAGCCATGCGTGCGCGCGTGCACAACGATCGAGGGCGATGGTGCCGCGCGGGCTGACGCCGTACTCCAGCCAGCGGGCGAGCGCGGGGATTCGCGCGTCGCGAGGGCGAGCTGCACGAGATACTCCTCGACGCTCGGTGCCATATGCAGTGCGAGGAGTTCGCGACGTGCGGCGAAGACGCTCGCCTGGGTGATGGCAGGCGGCGCCTCGCCTGCGCCGCCGCCGGCCTCACTGCGTGCGATGCGCAGGATCTCGCGCTCGGCCTCGCGGGCCGGGTAGCCGACGCGCACGTGCAGCAGGAAGCGGTCGAGCTGTGCCTCGGGCAGGGGGTAGGTGCCCTCGTGCTCGATCGGGTTCTGGGTTGCCATCACCAGAAACAGCGGCGGCAGCAGATGCGTCACGCCACCCACGCTTACCTGTCGCTCCGCCATCGCCTCGAGGAGTGCCGACTGCACCTTGGCCGGTGCGCGGTTGATCTCGTCGGCGAGTACCAGGTTGTGGAATATCGGGCCGCGCTGGAAGCGGAAACTGCCATCCTCCGGGCGGTAAACCTCGGTTCCGGTGACATCGCCCGGCAGCAGGTCGGGGGTGAACTGGATGCGCTGGAAGTCCCCCTCCACGGCCCGCGCGAGTTCGCGGATGGCGCGCGTCTTGGCGAGCCCCGGCGCACCCTCGACCAGCAGGTGGCCATCTGCCAGAAGTGCGATCAGCAAGCTCTCCACCAGTGCTTCCTGCCCGACGACCCTGCCCTCGAGCCAGCGCCCGAGTTCCGCAAAATTCATGCTGCTGTCAGTCACGGCTGATCGATTCCTCGTCCTATGGCGGGCCTTGGACCGCTGCGCGGCCTCGGGGTTCCATAGTATCCTGCCCTCCCCGATGCGCGCCTGCCCGACGCGGGAAATACGCACCGAACTCTCACGGTGGGCCAGTCATGAACGACAGCCAGCAGAGCAAGGATCGCTACCTCGGACTGCTGCTCCAGGAGATGGATCGCCATCCGGGCGAGCGGGAGGAGCCGGAGCTGCGCAGTTTCGCAGCGGAGGTCCTGGCGGGCATGGACATCGAGGACCTCGCGGGGCGTCGCCCGGCCGAGGTCCGTGCCACCATCGCTTTCGTCTGGGAATTCCTGCGCCACTGGGACCGTCGCGAGCCCAAGATCATTTTCTTCAATCCGGTGTTCGGCCAGCATGGCTGGAACTCCTCGCACACCTCGGTGCTGGTGCTTGCCGCGGGCATGCCTTTTGTCGCCGAGTCGCTGCGCCTCGAACTCGACCGCCGCAACCTCGCGATTCATCTTCTCGCGAGTTCCGATCTCACCGTCGAGCGTGATGCCGGCAACACGCTGCTGCACGTGTTTCCCGCCACCGTCCCTGCTGCGGGCATGCGCGAGCGCGAGGCGCTGGTGTACATGGAGATATCGCGCACCGCCGATGAGGCGCGGCTCGCGGAGCTTGGCGCGGCGCTCGCGGCAGTCATCGGCGATGTGCAGGTGGTGGTTGCGGATTTCGAGGCGATGCGTGCGCAGGTGCGCGCCCTCGTTGCTGGCTATGAAACCTTCTCCGCACCGGTCGCGGTACCGGACCGCGCGGAGAACCGCGCGCTGCTCGAGTGGCTGCTCGATGACAACTTCACGTTTCTCGGCTACGAGGCACTGACCGTCGACTGGCGGGCTGGCAGCGCGCGCGTGAGCCGCGTGGGGGATTCCCGGCTCGGGCTGCTGCGGACGCGCTTCTCGGCCGCGCCGGAGTTCCTCGAGCAGGAGATCGCCGAGGGTGCTGAGCGAGCAGACGGGCAGATCCTGTTTTTCAAATCCACGCGCCGCTCGCGCGTCCACCGTTTCGTCTACCCCGACTACGTCGTGCTCACCTGTTTTGACGCCGCGGGGCGCATCGTCGGGCAGCATGCCTTCCTCGGGCTTTTCACCGCGGCGGTCTACACCACTGAGCCCGCGCATATCCCCGTCGTGAGGCGCAAGGTCGCGGCCGTGATCGAGCGCTCGCATCCCGAGGAGAGCAGCCACCGTCGCCGCTCGCTGGAGCGTGTACTGGCCATCCTGCCGCGCGATGAACTTTTCCAGAGCGATACCGCAACGCTCTTTGCCACCGCGATGCGGATCTTTCACATGCAGGAGCGCCGCAAGGTGCGGCTCTTCGTGCGCACCGACCGCCGCCGCCGCTTCGCATCCTGTCTCCTGTACTGGCCGCGGGACGCATACCGCACCGAATTGCGCGTGAAGATCGAGCAACTGCTGGCCGATGCGCTGGGCGCGGTCGAATCCGAGTTCACGACGGTGTTTTCCGAGTCGGTGCTGGTGCTGACCCACTTCGTGATGCGCCTGGGGCCGCATTCGCGGGGCGACTGGGACGTGCAGGAGCTGGAGTCGCTTGTCAGTCGCGTCGCGCAGTGCTGGAAGGATCAGCTCGGGGAGGTCCTCCTGGAGGCCTTTGACGAGGAGCGTGGCGCGGCCTTCCTCGCCAATTACGCCGAGGCTTTTCCCGCTGCTTACCGCGATGACACGGAACTGCCGATGGCGGTCGCCGATATTCGCAAGATCGACGAACTGGAAACCGCCGCGAGTCTTGGCGTGCACATCTACCGCAGCATCCGTGAGCCCGACGGGCAACTGCACATCCGTATCTACAATTGCGAGCGGGCTGTGACCCTCTCCGAGGTCGTACCGATCTTCGAGAACCTCGGGATGCAGGTAATCGCCGAGCGCCCCTACCGTATCAGGCGAACGGATGGTCGTGAGCTGTGGATCCACGACGTGGGAGTTGCGCTGCGCGAGGGCACGCCGCTTGACGTGCGCCTGTCGGGCCCGCGCATCGAGGCGGCCTTTCTCGCCGTGATCAATGGCTGCGCCGAGAATGACACCTACAACCGTCTCGTCGCCGCTGCCGGACTGGACTGGCGCGAGGCCGCGGTCTGGCGGGCCTACGGGCACTACATGAAGCAGCTTCGATACGCCGTATCGCAGGCTTTTATTGCCGAGACGCTGGTGCGCCACCCTGACATCGCACGCGCACTCATGGCGCTCTTCCGCGTGCGTTTCGATCCGGCGACGGGTCTGGCGCCCGGGCGTCGGCAGGATGCCTGCGATGAGCTTGCGGCGGGCATCCGCGAGTCGCTGGAGGCGGTCGCACAGCTGAACGAGGACCAGGTGCTGCGCAACCTGCTTGCGCTGGTGTTGGCAACGCTGCGCACCGGGTTCTACCGTCCGCCCCATCCCACCCTGCCTGGCGATGGTGTGTCGTTCAAATTCGATTGCGCGGCAGTGCCCGCCATGCCGCGTCCGGTACCGGTGTTCGAGATCTGGGTGAGTTCGCCGCGTGTCGAGGGTGTGCACATGCGGCGCGGTCCGGTGGCGCGGGGTGGCTTGCGCTGGTCTGACCGCGCCGAGGACTTTCGCACCGAGGTGCTGGGGCTGGTGAAGGCCCAGCAGGTCAAGAACGCGGTGATCGTGCCCGTCGGTGCCAAGGGTGGTTTCGTGCCGCGGCTCCTGCGTCCGGATATGAGCCGTGACGACGTGCAGGCCGAAGGGATCGCCTGTTACCGGATTTTCGTCCAGTCTATGCTTGATCTCACGGATAACGTGGTGGACGGTTCCACGGTGGCGCCGCTGGATGTGGTGTGCCACGACGCCCCTGATCCCTACCTCGTGGTCGCTGCCGACAAGGGCACGGCCAGTTTTTCCGACATCGCCAACGAACTCGCCGCCGCCAGCGGCTTCTGGCTGCGGGATGCTTTCGCCTCGGGCGGCAGCGTGGGCTATGACCACAAGAAGATGGCCATCACGGCCCGCGGTGCCTGGGTATCGGTCGAGCGGCATTTCCGCGAACTCGGCGTTGATGTGGACCGCACGGCCTTCAGCGTTGCCGGTATTGGCGACATGTCTGGCGATGTCTTCGGCAACGGGCTGCTGCGCTCGCGCGCCGCGCGGCTGATTGCGGCCTTTGATCACCGCCACATTTTCGTGGACCCCGATCCCGATCCCGAGCGCAGTTTCCGCGAGCGCGAGCGCCTTTTCGCCTTGCCGCGCTCGAGCTGGGCCGACTACGACGGGGCGTTGATATCCACCGGCGGAGGCGTGTTTCCGCGCTCGGCGAAGTCCATTTTTCTCACGCCGGAGATGCGTCGTGCGCTCGGCAGCGATGCCATGCAGCTGACGCCTGCGGAGCTGATATCGGCAGTTCTGGCGGCTCCGGTGGATCTCCTGTGGTTTGGCGGCATCGGCACCTACGTGAAGTCATCGCGCGAAAGCCACGCCGACGCCGGTGACAAGGCCAATGACGCGCTGCGGGTCGACGCCACCGCTCTGCGCGCCCGCGTGGTGGGAGAGGGTGGCAACCTCGGCATGACGCAGCTGGCACGCGTCGAATTCGCTGCCAGGGGTGGGGCCTGCAACACTGACTTCATCGACAATTCCGGCGGCGTTGACTGCTCGGATCACGAGGTGAACATCAAGATCCTGCTCGATCGGGTGGTGGCCGCTGGCGACATGACGGAGTGTCGGCGTGCGGCACTCCTCGAGGAGATGCGCGAGGAAGTTGCGGCGCTGGTCCTCGCCCATAATTACCGCCAGAGCCAGCTGATCAGTCTCGCGGCCCGCGAAGCGCTGCGGCGCGGGCCGGAGTACCGTGCGCTTATCGGCACACTCGAGGCGCGCGGTGTTCTGGACCGCAGCCTCGAGTTCCTGCCGACAGACGAGGCGCTCCTCGAACGGGCACAGCGCGGCCGCGCGCTCACCCGTCCGGAGCTCGCGGTGCTTGCCTGCTACGTGAAGGGGCAGCTGAAGCTCGATCTCCTCGCCGGCGACGTGCCGGAGGATGACTATCTCGCCGCTGCCATCGAGTCGGCTTTCCCGGCAGTGCTGGCGCGTCGTTTCCGTGATGCGATGTACGCCCACACGCTTCGACGGCAGATCGTTGCCACCCAGCTCGCCAACGATGTCGTCGACTTCATGGGGATCACCTTCGTGGCAAGCCTGCAGCAGTCGACGGGCGCGGAGCCTGCGGCCATCGTGCGCGCCTGCGTGGTCGCTCGCGAGGTCTTCGACCTGCCGCGGCTCTGGCAAGAGGTCCAGGCACTGGATAACCGGGTCGCAGCAGCCTCACAACTGGAGGTGCTCACCGACCTGCAGCGGCTCGCTCGGCTGGGAACGCGCTGGTTCATCCGCAATCGCGGTGAGGGCTGGAGCCCGCAGGCTCTCGCGGAGACCTTCCGGGAGCGTGTGCGGGAGGTGCGGGAATGCATGCCGGCCTTACTGGCGGGGGAGCAGCGGGCAGCCTGGGAGGCGCGTCGGGCCGACCTGTTGGAGGCGGGGTTGCCCGCAGAGCTTGCGGCGACCCTGGCCGGATCCGCGATGGAGATCGCAGCGCTGGGCATTGTGGATGCAGCAATGGGCGGCAATGTCCCGGTACGCACTACCGCTGCCATCAGTTTCGCGTTGAATGACAGCCTTGGCTTTTACGGATTCGGCAAGCAGCTCTCGGCACTGCCGGTGAGCAGCCACTGGGAGGCCCTCGCTCGGGAGTCATTCCTTGACGAACTCGACTGGCAAGTCCGCGAGGTCGTAGCCTGGGTCGCAGGCGGCTCCGGTGACGACGATCCCGGGCTTGTGCTCAGCCGCTGGATGGCCGCCCAGGCCCAGGCCGTGCAGCGCTGGCGCAGCACGCTGGATGCGATCCGTTCCGCCACAGTACGCGAGTACGCGATGTACGCCGTGGCGATCCGCAGCCTCCCCGAGCTAAGCCGGCGACGTGCGTCTGGCGGCCCTCCCTGAGCGCAGCCTCGTGGCCTGCGTGGCTGCCGCTAGTCTTGCGCTGCCGTTAGTCTTGCGCTGCCGTTAGTCTTGCGCGGCAGGAAGCCTTACATCGGGGCTAGTTGCAGTCCGGCAACGCCTGTCAGCCCGGACAGCCAGTGGCTGCGGCCGTCCCGCCATCCCGCCAGCCAGTTGGCGCGGTGTTCGGGTTTCTCGTGCGGGCAGGTGTCTTGCGACCGCCCGGTGGAGCCGCAGTGGTAACCGCGGTTGAACACTCTGGAGTCCATGCTGCGTCTGACTCGCTTCATTTGCTACCTCATGACCTTAGCGGTATTCCTTGGGAGCGTCGCGCCTGTGCGCGCAAGACGGATAACAGCAAAATGAGGGCGTACTGTCGAAGACCGATTCGGGATATTCATGGGTGTGGATAGCAGAAAGCGGCATAAGGAGTTTTTCGCGACCGCGCCGCGCGGCCTCGAGGAACTGCTGGTAGCGGACCTGCGCGCGGGGGGCATTGCCGATCCCCGTGCCACGGCCGGCGGTGCGGTGTTCACAGGGGATCTGGAGGACGCCTATCGCGCCTGCCTGTGGTCCCGCGTGGCCGGCAGGATACTGCTGGTGCTCGCTGACATCCCCGCCCGCGACGAAGCGCAACTGCACGCCGGTATCATGGATCTGCCGTGGGAAGAACATTTCCCCGATGAATCAACGCTCGCGGTGGATTTTATCGGCACTTCCGATGCGCTGCGCCACACCCTCTATGGTGCCCGCCGCGTCAAGGATGGCGTGGTCGACCGACTGCGCGCCCTGCGCGGCATGCGCCCCGGGGTTGACCTCGATGCCCCCGGCTTGCGACTGGTGGCGCGCCTGCACCGCGAGCGTGTGAGTCTCGGGATCGATCTCTCCGGGCCTGCGCACCGGCGCGGTTACCGGGCTGCCGCGGGTACCGCCCCCCTGCGCGAGAACCTGGCCGCTGCCGTGCTGCTGCGGGCCGGCTGGCCGGCGCTGGCAGCGGAGGGCGCGGCACTCTTCGATCCCTTGTGCGGCTCGGGAACACTGCTGATCGAGGGCGCATCGATTGCCTCGGGTGCCGCCCCCGGCGAATTCCGCGACTGGGGCTCGCCGCAATGGCTGGGACACGACTGGAACCTGTTCGTCCGACTGCGCGAGGAAGCCCGGGCCGCCCGTCTGGCGGGTACTCCGGGACTCGGGACGGTGGTGGGAGCGGACCACGATGCCGCGGTCATCGCCATCGCCGCGGGTAATACGCGCCTCGCAGGCTTCGAGGGAAAGTTCCGTTTCGACGTGGCCGAGTTGCCGGCGCAGGGCAGGCCTGCGGCGCTCGTCGGCTGCGAGCGCGGCTTACTGGTCTGCAACCCGCCCTACGGGGAGCGCCTGGGTGCGGCATCGGCAGCGGCGCTGCGCCAACTTTACGAGCGTCTGGGCACCCTGTGCCGGGAGGAGTTCGCCGACTGGCGCGTGGCGGTGCTCGCCCCCGAGAACGAACTGGCGGATAGCCTCGGTCTGCGCGCAGCACGGTATTACCGCTTCCGTAACGGTCCGCTCGACTGCCGGCTGCTGGTGCGGGAGCCCCGCGGCGAGGGGCGCGATGCGCGCCGGGCGCGCGCGTCGTCGCCTCCCGGGGCCGAGGGCGCAACCCCCGCTGAGATCGCGCTGACACCTGGCGCGGAGATGCTCGCCAATCGGCTGCGCAAGAATCTGCGCCGTCTGCGTGGCTGGCTGTCCTCCCAGGCGCCCGAGTGCTACCGCATCTACGATGCCGATATTCCGGAGTATGCCGTGGCAGTGGATCGCTATGGCCAATGGTTGCACGTGGCCGAGTACGCACCACCCGCCACCATCGATCCGGCGCGCGCTCGCGAGCGTCTGCAGGAGGTGCGCGCGGCGGTGGCCGTGGCCCTCGACACGCCGGCGTCCCGGATCGTGCTGAAAACCCGTTCCCGCCAGCGCGGACGTGAGCAGTACGCGCGGCTCGACGCCCAGCGGCAGATGCTGCAGGTGCGAGAAGGTCCGGCCAGGCTACTGGTGAACCTGCATGACTACCTCGATACCGGGCTGTTCCTCGATCACCGGCCGTTGCGGCGGATGATTGCCGAGCGCGCCGGCGGCAAGCGTTTCCTCAACCTCTTCGCCTACACCGGCGCGGTGAGCGTCTTCGCCGCGCTGGGGGGCGCTCGCGCGACCACCAGCGTCGACATGTCCGCTACCTATCTCGACTGGGCATCGCAGAATCTCGCGCTGAACGGCTTCGGAGCACCTGCGCATGTCTGCGTCCGGGCCGACTGCCTGCAATGGCTGGCAGAGCCGCAGGGACAGTGGGACATCGTGTTTCTCGATCCGCCGTCCTTCTCCAACTCGGCGCGTATGGAGGGCACGCTGGACGTCCAGCGCGATCACGTCGCGCTGTTGCGGGCGGCTCTGGTGCAGCTTGCCCCGGGCGGCAGCCTCTACTTCTCGACCAACCGGCGCAGTTTCAGGCTCGATACCGATGCGCTCGTGGATCTGCATGTCAGGGATATTACCGAGCCGAGCATTGATCCCGATTTTCGGGGCGGTACGCCGCCTCACAGGCTGTACCTTCTGACACGCGACGATCAATAATTAACCTGAATGTCACAATTCTGTCTTTCAATGCCGGCAGTGCCCCAAGAGTGGTGTGTCATGAGAACGGCGATGAGCGACAAGCAGACCGTGCTGATCGTGGACGACGAAGTCTCCATCCGCGACATGGTGCAACTGTCGTTGGAGCTTGCCGGTTTCCGCGTCTATCAGGCCGCCACTGCCCGTGAGGCCCACGGAATCATCCTCGATGTGCGCCCCGACATTGTCCTGCTCGACTGGATGATGCCCGAGACCAATGGCTTCGAACTCCTCCGCCGCCTGCGCAAGGACGAGATGACGGCGGAGATTCCGGTGATCATGCTCACTGCCCGCGTCGAGGAGGGCAATCGGGTCCAGGGGCTCGATGGCGGGGCCGATGACTACGTGACCAAGCCGTTTTCTCCCCGCGAACTCATAGCGCGGATCCGGGCCCTCTTACGCCGCGTGGCGACGCCCGAGGAGGAGGCCGTGGTCGAGATGGGCGGCCTGAAACTCGACCCGCTCGCCCACCGGGTTCATGCCGACGGGCGTGCACTCACCATGGGGCCCACGGAGTTCCGCCTGCTGCAGTTCCTCATGACCCACCCCGAGCGCGCCTATTCCCGCTCCCAGCTGCTGGACAACGTCTGGGGTGCCAACGTCTATATCGATGAGCGTACGGTCGATGTGCACGTGAGGCGCCTGCGCAAGGCGCTCGAGCCGGCCGCGCCCGGGCAGCCTGATTTCGGTACTTTCATTCAGACGGTGCGGGGTACCGGTTACCGGTTCTCTGGTCAGGTCTCCGGCGATTGACATGCCCGGACGCGACCCATCGGGTGATGCTCCCCTGCTCGGGTTGCTGCTCGCCGCCGGAGCGTCGGGAGGCTACTGGCTCGGTGATGTGTGGCCGGGTATCGCGCTTGCACTCGCTGTTTACGTTGGCATCTGCGCCAGGCGAGTACGTGCGCTCGCGCGCTGGCTGGAGGGGAACCCCAGAGGTGTGGAGCCGCCGGCCCTTCGCGGACCGCTCGGCGTGATGGGCAGCCGCATGAAGCTAATCCAGAGACGTCTGCTCGAAGACATCGCCGATGGCGAGGCACAGGTCGCGCGTTTCCGCGAGTCGTTCTCGGCCTTGCGCGACGGCATCGTGATCCTCGATGCCGCGCGCGCGATCGAGTGGTGCAATCCGGCCGCCAAGCGCCTGCTGGGGCTGCGCTTTCCCGAAGACCGGGGTCAGCAGGTGGCCAACCTGCTGCGCTACCCGGGTTTCGAAGCGTTCCTTGATGAAGGCGACCGGGAGCGGGAATTCGAGTTCACGATCCCGGATGCCCGCGCCCTCACGCTGCAATTGCAGGCCGCTGACTTCGGCGAGGCCAGCACGGTGCTTTTCGTCCGCGACCTCTCCGCCATGAAGCGTCTGGAGACCATCCGCCAGGACTTCGTCGGCAACATCTCGCATGAGCTACGCACTCCGCTCACGGTGATTGCCGGTTATGTGGACACCCTTGCCGATCTGCTCGATGACTCGCCGCTCATCAACAAGGTGCTGGGCCAGATGCGTCAGCAGGCCGTGCGCATGGAGAATCTGCTGAAGGACCTTCTGCTGCTCTCGCAACTCGAGAACGACGATGAGCCCGATCACGAGGCCGAGGAGTCCATCGCCGCCTGCGCGATGCTGGAGTCGATCCGGGAGAACGCCCTGACGGCCTGCGTGGGCGAGCGAACGATCACGCTCGCGTGCGACCCGGCACTGCGGTTCCGCGCCAGTCGCATCGAGGCCGAGTCCATTTTCTCCAATCTCCTGTTCAACGCCGTGAAATACAGTTCGAGCGGTGGCCATATCGCAGTGGGCTTCGGGGTCGAGGGCGATGCCCTGGTATTCAGCGTGCGCGATGACGGCATCGGCATCGATCCGGTGCACATCCCCCGGCTCACCGAGCGCTTCTACCGGGTGGAGAAGAGCCGCTCGGCGGAGCGTGGCGGGACGGGGCTGGGGCTTGCCATCGTGAAGCACGCCCTGATCCGGCTGGGCGGCGACTTGCAGGTCGAAAGCCGGCCAGGCGTGGGCAGCACTTTCCGGTGCCGTTTTCCCCTCGAGCGCCTCGAGCCAGGTGTCAGCGTGCGCAGCGCTGCTGTAGGCTAAGCTGCAGCGGGCGCAGCCCGTCATCTTCGCTCTGCAGGAATCTGCCGATGGACCATATCTCGCAGCAATTCGATGCCGATCTTGGCGCGATCAAGGGGCATGTGCTTTCGATGGGCGGCCTGGTGGAGCGACAGATCGTCGACGCCCTTCACGCCATCATCGAGGCTGACAGCCAGCGCGCCGAGGAAGTGCTGGCGCGGGAGCGCGAGGTGAACCGGATGGAGGTCTCGGTCGATGACGAGGCCACCCGCATTCTGGTGAAGCGCCAGCCCGCTGCATCGGATCTGCGCACCGTGTTGGCGCTGATCAAGACCGTGCGCGATCTCGAGCGCGTGGGTGACGAGGCGAAGAAAATAGCCAAGCTCGCCCTCAAGCTCACCGAGGAAGGACCCTCGCCGCGCGGCTACCACGAGCTGCGCCATATCGGGGCCGAGGTGGTTGCCATGCTCCACGTCGCGCTCGACGCCATGACCCGCCTGGATGTCGAGGCAGCGCTCGGCGTGGTCCGCCGGGACAAGGACGTCGACCGGGAATACAAATCCGCGACCCGTGAGCTCGTCACGTACATGATGGAAGATCCGCGGTCGATCTCGCGCGTGATGAACATCATGTGGGCATTGCGCTCGCTCGAGCGCATCGGCGATCACGCGCGCAACATTGCCGAGTATGTGTTCTATATGGCTAAAGGCAAGGACTTGCGCCACGAAGGACTCGAGAGCATCGAGTCCGCGGTGCGAAGCTGGAGTTGAGCGCCAAGCGCTCCCCGATTTTACCGGGGAGTTCGTTCAGCCGCGCTTGTCGATACCGACGAAATCCCGCTGCGGTGCGCCGGTGTAGAGCTGCCGCGGACGGCCGATCTTGTAGCTGGCGCTGATCATCTCGTGCCAGTGCGCGATCCAGCCGATGGTACGCCCGGTGGCGAAGATCACCGTGTACATCTGCTTCGGTATGCCGATCGCCTTCAGGATGATTCCCGAGTAGAAATCGACGTTCGGGTAGAGTTTCTTCTGTATGAAGTACTCGTCCTCGGTGGCTATGCGCTCGAGTGCCTTGGCGATCCTGAGCAGCGGATCGTTTTCCAGGCCCAACTCTGAGAGCACTTCGTCGCAGGTCTGTTTCATGACCTTGGCGCGCGGATCGAAGTTCTTGTAAACGCGATGCCCGAAGCCCATCAGGCGGAAGGGGTCGTTCTTGTCCTTGGCGCGGGCTATGAACTCCGGGATGCGCGACTCATCGCCGATTTCCTCGAGCATGTCGAGCACGGCCTCGTTAGCGCCGCCGTGGGCGGGGCCCCAGAGTGCTGCGATGCCCGCCGCGATGCAGGCGAAGGGATTGGCGCCGGTGGAGCCAGTCAGGCGCACGGCCGAGGTGGAGGCGTTCTGTTCGTGGTCGGCGTGCAGCAAGAAGATGCGGTCCATCGCCTTGGCGAGCACCGGGTTCACCTTGGTCGTCTCGCAGGGGTTGCCGAACATCATGTGGAGGAAATTCGACGCGTAGTCGAGCGAATTGTCCGGATACATGAAAGGCATGCCGATCGAGTACTTGTAGCTCATCGCCGCAAGGGTTGGCATCTTGGCGATCAGCCGGAATGCAGCGACCTCGCGATGGGCCTCGTCGGTGATGTTGAGCGCATCGTGGTAGAAGGCAGATAGCGCGCCCACCACGCCGCACATGATCGCCATCGGGTGCGCGTCACGGCGGAAGCCGCGGTAGAAGAACTGCAGCTGCTCGTGAACCATCGTGTGGCGCATGACGGTGCGGACGAAATGCTGCTTTTCAGTGGCGGTGGGCAACTCGCCGTACAGCAGCAGATAGCAGACTTCCAGGTAATCGGACTTCTCGGCCAGCTGCTCGATGGGGTAGCCGCGGTGCAGCAGCACGCCCTTGTCGCCGTCGATATAGGTGATCTTGCTCTCGCAGGAGGCCGTCGACATGAAGCCCGGATCGAAGGTGAAGTAGCCCTTCCCCACGAGGCTCTGCACGTCGATGACATCGGGGCCGATGGTGCCCGCGTGCACCGGGAGCTCCAGCGTTGTCGGGTTGCCGTCTACGGTAAGGGTGGCTTTCCTGGCAGTCATAACTGAGTTACTCCTCGAACCGTGCCGGACGGCAAACAGGGCGGGACTTTATCGACGCGTCGGAGGCATTGTCAAACCGCCAGTGGCCGCGCCGGAGATGCGCGAGCGTGTGGCGCGGGCACTCGTGCCGGCGGGTTTGTAATCGGGGGGGCTACTTTCTATACTCTCGGCCGCTTTTCGGGCAACTGTAGTTCCGTTCCCCAACCTTTTTTCAGGAGGCAATCGCCGCCATGATCAAACCCCGCCCCGTTAACCTCGATCTCGGCACGATCAGCCTGCCGGTGACGGCCAAGGCCTCGATTCTGCACCGGATCTCGGGCATCTTCCTGGTAGCCGCCGTCGCGGTCCTGCTGTATCTGCTTGACCTCTCGCTCGGCAGCGAGACCAGCTTTGACCGCGCCACCGAGATCCTGGGCTCAGGTGTCGCGCGCCTGGTGATCTGGGTTGTGCTGGCAGGCTTGATCTATCACGCGGTGGCCGGCGTAAGACACCTGATAATGGATCTTGGCGTCGGCGAGACTCTCGAGGGTGGCCTCCGTGGTGCCCGTGCAGTCTTTGCGGTGTCTGCCGTTCTCATCATCGCTGCGGGGTTCTGGGTATGGTAACCACAGTCACCAGTTTTGGTCGTAGCGGTCTCTACGACTGGCTGCTGCAGCGCTTCACGGCGGTCATCCTGCTCACCTATACCTTGTGCGTCGGCTCTTTCCTGCTGTCGCACCCGCACCTCGATTTTGCCACGTGGTCGGGCTACATGCGCACCACGCCGATGAAGGTGTTCAGCCTGATGGCGCTGCTGTCCATGGGAGCACATGCGTGGATCGGCTTGTGGTCGGTGAGCACCGATTACCTCACCGTTCGCATGATCGGCCGCAAGGCCAACACCATTCGGATTCTTTTTCAGGGCGCTTATGCCCTCGTGCTTTTCGCGTATGTGGTCTGGGGTGTCCAGATCCTGTGGGGTAATTGAGCGATGACCAAAATCCGTACCATCAGTTTTGACGGCGTCATCGTGGGTGGCGGGGGGGCCGGCATGCGCGCGGCGCTGCAGCTCTCGCAGTCGGGTTACCGCACGGCGGTGATCTCCAAGGTGTTCCCTACCCGTTCCCATACCGTCTCGGCCCAGGGTGGCATCACCTGCGCCATCGCCAGTGCAGATCCCGATGACGATTGGCGCTGGCACATGTATGACACCGTCAAGGGCTCCGATTACATCGGCGACCAGGACGCGATCGAGTACATGTGCTCGGTGGGTCCCGAGGCCGTGTTCGAGATGGAGCACCTCGGCCTGCCGTTCTCGCGCACCGAGGACGGCCGTATCTACCAGCGTCCCTTCGGTGGCCAGAGCAAGAACTACGGCGAGGGCGGTCAGGCTGCGCGCACCTGCGCGGCTGCCGACCGTACCGGGCACGCGCTCCTGCACACGCTCCACCAGGCGAACCTCGCCAACAAGACCACCTTCCTGAACGAGTGGTTCGCGGTCGATCTCGTGAGCAATCAGGACGGCGTGATCGTCGGTGTTATCGCCATCTGCATCGAGACGGGCGAGACGGTGTTCGTGAAGTCGCGGGCAACGGTGTTCGCCACCGGCGGGGCAGGTCGCATCTACGCATCCACCACCAATGCCCATATCAACACCGGCGACGGGATGGGCATGGCGCTGCGCGCGGGCGTCCCGGTGCAGGACATCGAGATGTGGCAGTTTCACCCCACCGGCATCGCCGGCGCCGGCACGTTGGTCACCGAGGGCTGCCGCGGTGAGGGTGGTTATCTGTTGAACAAGAACGGCGAGCGCTTCATGGAGCGCTACGCCCCGAACGCCAAGGATCTCGCCGGCCGCGACGTGGTGGCCCGCTCCATGATCAAGGAAATCATCGAGGGCCGCGGTTGCGGGCCAGACGGCAGTTATGTGCTGCTGAAGCTCGATCACCTCGGTGAAGACGTGCTGGAGTCGCGCTTGCCCGGGATTTGCGAGCTCGCGAAGACCTTCGCCCACGTCGATCCGGCGAAGGAGCCCATCCCGGTCGTCCCGACGTGTCATTACATGATGGGCGGCATTCCCACCAACATCCACGGCCAGGCGATCACCCAGGACGCCAACGGCGTCGATCACGTGGTCCCGGGGCTTTATGCCTGCGGCGAAGTGGCCTGCGTTTCGGTGCACGGCGCGAATCGTCTGGGCGGGAATTCGCTGCTGGATCTCATCGTTTTTGGCCGCGCCTCGGGGATTTTCATCGAGAAGGCACTGCGCGAGGGCATCGACTACCGCGATGCCTCGGAGACGGACATTGACCGCGCGATGCAGCGGCTGAATCGCCTGAACAGCTCGACCGAGGGAGAGGGCGTGGCGGGCTTGCGCAAGGAACTGCAGACGATCATGCAGAACTTCTTTGGCGTCTTCCGCAACGGTCCGCAGATGCAGCATGGCGTGAAAAGTCTGGCTGAACTGCGCCCGCGTATCGAGGGCATCCACCTGACGGACAAATCGAACGCGTTCAACACCGCGCGCCTGGAGGCGCTGGAGTTGCAGAATCTGCTGGAGGTGGCCGAGTCCACCGCGGTTGCCGCCGAGGCCCGCACCGAGAGCCGTGGCGCCCACGCCCGTGAGGACTACCCAGATCGCAACGACGCCGAGTGGCTCTGCCATTCGCTGTATTTCGCCGAGGGCAAGCGGGTGGGTCGCCGCAGCGTCAATTTCACGCCAAAAACCGTCGATACCTTCAAGCCGAAGGCCCGGACCTACTGAGCGGGGCATGTCCATGTTGCAAGTCAGTGTGTATCGCTACAACCCGGAGACCGACGAGAAGCCCTGGATGCAGGACATCGCGGTCGATACCGGTGGCAAGGACCTCATGGTCCTCGATGTCCTGGAGCTGCTGAAGGCGCAGGATCCATCGCTCACCTATCGCCGTTCCTGCCGCGAGGGAGTGTGCGGCTCCGACGGCATGAACATGAACGGCAAGAACGGGCTCGGCTGCATCACGCCGCTGTCGCAGACCGTGAAGAAGGACCGTCTGGTGCTGCGCCCGCTGCCCGGCTTGCCGGTGATCCGTGATCTGGTGGTGGACATGTCGATGTTCTACCAGCAGTACGAGAAGGTTAAGCCCTGGCTGATCAACGACCAGCCGGCACCCGCGATCGAGCGTCTGCAGACGCCCGAGGAGCGCGCCAAGCTCGACGGGCTGTATGAGTGCGTGCTGTGTGCCTGCTGCTCGACGGCCTGCCCCTCGTTCTGGTGGAACCCGGACCGGTTCATCGGCCCCTCGGGTCTGCTCCAGTCCTACCGTTTCCTCGCTGACAGCCGTGACACGGCCACGGCCGAGCGCTTGGCAGATCTCGATGATCCTTACAGCGTGTTCCGCTGCCACGGCATCCAGAACTGCGTGCAGGTCTGCCCCAAGGGGCTGAACCCCACGCAGGCTATCGGCCATATCCGCAACATGCTCCTCGAGCGGGCCACCTGAGGGCAGGCTGCAGTGGGTCCGGGGCGCTTCGGGGTCCCGGACCCACCCCCCGCGCCTGCCCTGCGCTGCCTCTAATCCTCAAACTGACACGCATTCGTAGTGCGCCTGCGGGCCAGCAGGTCTAGAATTCTCGCGGTCGCGCAGTTGTTCCGCGGCAGTGCGTTCTTGGGGAATCGAGGCAGGGATACATGCAGCAAGGCATCATGGAGTTGCTGTGGCGCAGCTCGCATATTTCCGGCGGTAACGCCGTGTATGTCGAGGCTCTCTACGAGACCTATCTGCGCGATCCAAACGCGATTCCCGCCGAGTGGCGAGATTACTTTGACCGCCTGCCACAGGTGAATGGCACTCACCTCGATATCCCGCATTCCACCGTGCAGGAGCACTTCGCTCTCCTGGGTCGCCAGAAGCAGCGACCGCCTGCCGCCAGCAGCGGTGTCAGCACCGAGTACGAGCGCAAGCAGGTACGGGTGGTGCAACTGGTCTCCGCTTACCGCCAGCGCGGGCACCAGAAAGCGCGTCTCGATCCCCTTGGCCTGCAGGAGCGAGAGCGGGTTCCCGACCTCGAACTCGGCTATTACCAGTTGTCCGAGGCGGATTTCGACACCCTGTTCCAGACCGGTTCGCTACTGATTGGCAAGGCCGAGGCCACGCTGCGTGAGATCGTTGACGCTCTGGAGCGCACTTACAGCCGCACCATCGGCGCCGAATTCGGGCATATCGTGTCCACCGAGGAGCGCACCTGGATCGCCGCGCGCATGGAGGGAGTTCGCGGCGAACCGCAGTACGATCCCGCCGTGAAGCGGCTCCTGCTCGAGCGCCTGAGCGCCGCCGAAGGTCTGGAGCAGTTCCTGGCAGCCCGCTACCCGGGTGCCAAGCGCTTTGGCCTCGAGGGTGGCGAGAGCCTGATTCCGATGATGGACGAGCTGGTCCAGCGCGGTGGCGGCTACGGGGCAAAGGAGATTGTCGTTGGCATGGCGCACCGCGGGCGACTCGCGGTGCTGGTGAACATCTTCGGCAAAAACCCGGCAGACCTCTTTGACGAGTTCGAGGGCAAGGTGACCTACCAGGGTTCGGGTGACGTGAAGTACCACCAGGGCTTCTCGTCGAACCTGATGACCCCGGGCGGCGAGATGCACATCGCGCTTGCCTTCAACCCCTCGCACCTCGAGATCGTAGCCCCCGTCGTCGAGGGTTCGGTGCGCGCACGCCAGGATCGCCGCCGTAACGACACCGGCGAGCAGGTGATCCCCATCATCATCCACGGCGACGCCGCTTTTGCCGGCCAGGGCGTGGTGATGGAGACCTTCCAGATGTCGCAGACGCGCGGCTTCTGCACCGGCGGCACCGTGCATATCGTGATCAACAACCAGGTGGGCTTTACCACCAGCCGTCGCGATGACGCCCGTTCCACCGAGTACTGCACCGATGTCGCCAAGATGGTGCAGGCGCCGATCTTCCACGTGAATGGCGATGATCCCGAGGCCGTGCTCTTCGTGACGCAGATGGCCATGGACTACCGGCAGCAGTTCCGCCGTGATGTGGTGATAGACCTCGTGTGCTACCGGCGGCGCGGTCACAACGAGGCCGACGAGCCCGCCAGCACCCAGCCACTCATGTACCAGAGAATCCGCAGCCACCCGACCACGCGCACGATTTACGCCGAGCGCCTGCTGCGCGAGGGCGTGCTGACGGCCGAGGAAGACAAGGCCCAGGTTGACGGCTACCGCCGGGCGCTGGATGCCGGCCAGCAGGTCGCGCGGAATGTCGTATCCCAGCCCAATACCTCGCTCTACGTCGACTGGAGACCGTACCTGGGTCACCCGAGCACGCTGCAGGGCGATACGAGACTCGAGCTCTCGCGCCTGAAAGAGATCGGGGCCTCGATGTGCCGGGTGCCCGACGGCTTCCCGCTGCAGCGTCAGGTGCAGAAGATCTACGAGGACCGCCGTTTGATGGCGGCGGCGGCAACGCCGGTCAACTGGGGTTTCGCCGAGTTGCTGGCCTACGCCACGCTGCTCGAGGAAGGGCACCCCGTGCGCCTCACGGGGCAGGATGTGGGTCGGGGCACCTTCTCGCACCGGCATGCCGTGCTGCACAGCCAGAAAGATGGCAACGCCTACGTCCCGCTGCAGAACCTGCACGCCGACCAGCCGCGCTTCCACATCTTCGACTCGCTGCTCTCTGAGCTTGCGGTACTCGGCTTCGAATACGGCTACGCCACCACCAAGCCCAACGCCCTGATCATCTGGGAGGCGCAGTTCGGCGATTTTGCCAACGGCGCGCAGATCGTCATTGACCAGTTCCTCACCAGCGGCGAGATCAAGTGGGCGCGCCTGTGCGGTCTCACGCTGCTGCTGCCGCACGGCTACGAAGGGCAGGGCCCGGAACACTCCTCGGGCCGACTCGAGCGTTTCCTGCAGCTCTGCGCCGAGCACAACATCCAGGTCTGTGTCCCGACCACGCCGGCGCAGATCTACCACCTCCTGCGCCGTCAGGTTGTGCGGCCGCTGCGCAAGCCGCTGATCGTGTTTACGCCCAAAAGCCTGCTGCGCCACAAGGATGCGGTCTCCAGCCTTGAGGAACTCGCCAACGGTGGCTTCCGCCACGTCATAGGCGAGATCGACTCCCGCGACAGTGACCGCGTGACCCGCGTTGTGCTCTGCAGCGGCAAGGTCTATTACGAGCTCCGCGACATGCGCAACGACGCCGGCCTGGACCACGTGGCCATCCTGCGTCTCGAGCAGATCTACCCGTTCCCGCAGCAGGAACTCGAGGCGCTGATCGCCGGTTACCGCAACCTCCTCGAGGTCACGTGGTGTCAGGAAGAGCCGCAGAATCAGGGCGTCTGGTTCTCGAGCCAGCACCGGATGCGGCAGGTGGTGCGTAACCACAATCGCGATCTCTACCTGGAATACGCGGGGCGGGACTCCTCCGCCGCGCCAGCGGCCGGCTACAGCGCGCTGCACAATGCGCAGCAGCAGAAGCTCCTGCGCGCCGCACTGGGTATCGGCGAGCCCGCCTGGCCGAATACCTGAACGAAGGAATGCATCCGAGGACACAGAATGACTATCGACATCAAGGCGCCACAGTTTCCCGAGTCCATTTCCGAAGGCACTGTCGCCACATGGCACAAACGCCCTGGCGAAGCCTGCCGGCGTGACGAGGTGCTCGTGGACATCGAGACCGACAAGGTGGTGATGGAAGTGCTGGCGCCCGATGACGGCAGCCTTGCCGACATCCTGGTCGACGTCGGGGCGACTGTGAGCAGTCAGCAGCTGATTGCCCACTATGTTGCGGGCGCCATGACTGCCCCGGTTGCCGTGGCCGGTTCGGGCGCCGCAAGGGCTGATGTGTCGGCCGCGGACTCTGCGCCTAGCCCCGCCGCCCGCCAGCTTGCCACCGAGCACGGTATCGATCCCCTGAGTGTGAAGGGCAGCGGCAAGGGTGGCCGTGTCACCAAAGAGGATGTGCTCGCTCATGTAAGCCGCGCGGCTGCCGCGCCGGCAGCCACAGTGGTTGTCGAGGCGCCGGCCCAGACGTCTTCGATGCCCTCAACCCCTGCCGCCGCGCTTGCTGCACGGACCGTGGGCAACCGGCCTGAGCGCCGTGTGCCCATGACACGCCTGCGTGCCCGGGTGGCCGAGCGCCTGCTCGATGCCTCGCGCAACACCGCCATGCTCACCACCTTCAACGAGGTGAACATGCAGCCGGTGATGGATCTGCGCACCAAATTCAAGGACAGCTTCGAGAAGCGCCACAACGGTACGCGGCTCGGATTCATGGGTTTCTTCGTGCGCGCGAGCGTCGAGGCACTGAAGCGCTACCCGGTGGTGAACGCCTCGATCGACGGCAACGACGTCGTCTATCACGGTTATCAGGACATCGGCGTGGCCGTTTCCAGCGAGCGCGGCCTCGTGGTACCGGTGCTCCGTGATGCCGACACCATGAGCATTGCCGATGTGGAGCAGAAGATCCGCGAATACGGCATCAAGGCAAAGGAGGCCAAGCTCGGCATCGAGGATATGCTCGGCGGGACCTTCACCATCACCAACGGTGGCGTTTTCGGGTCGCTGATGTCCACGCCCATCCTGAATCCGCCGCAGACGGGCATCCTCGGGATGCACAAGATCCAGGATCGTCCGGTGGTCGAGGGCGGACAGATCGTGATCCGGCCAATGATGTACCTCGCGCTTTCCTATGATCACCGCCTGATTGACGGCAAGGATGCGGTGCAGTTCCTGGTGGCGGTGAAAGACATGATCGAGGATCCGGCGCGTATCCTGCTGGATGTCTGATGCGCGGTTTCGCTGCTGCGGGAATTCACTGAGTGCGAGAGGAGTAGACGGTAATGGCACAGCAATTTGACGTGGTGGTGATCGGCGCGGGCCCCGGTGGCTATGTGGCGGCGATCCGCTGTGCGCAACTGGGGCTGAAGACCGCGTGCATCGAGAAGTGGCAGGACGACAAGGGCAAGCCGGTCTACGGCGGCACCTGCCTCAACGTGGGGTGCATACCCTCGAAGGCACTGCTCGACAGCTCCCACAAGTACCACGAGGCGGTGCATGGACTTGCCGTGCACGGTATCGGTACGGGCACGGTGTCGATGGACATCGCGGCCATGATGGGGCGCAAGCGCCAGATCGTGTCGCAATTGACGGGTGGTATCGCCGGTCTCCTGAAGGCCAACAGCGTCACCGCGCTCACCGGCAGCGCGCGCCTGCTTGCCGGCCGCAAGGTCGAGTTCACGCCTCCCGGCGGGAGCCCCGAGCAGATCGAGGCGGGCAACGTGATCCTTGCCACCGGCTCCACGCCGATCGAGATACCGCCCGCACGCTTCGATGCCGACCGCATCGTCGATTCCACCGGAGCGCTCGAGTTCGCAGAGGTCCCCAAGCGTCTGGGCGTGGTGGGTGCCGGTGTGATCGGCTTGGAGCTCGGCAGCGTCTGGGCGCGACTCGGTGCCGAGGTAGTGGTCATCGAGGCCTTGCCGGAATTCCTCATGATGGTCGACCAGCAGATCTCGAAGGAGGCCTACAAGCTCTTCACCCGGCAGCAGGGCCTCGACATCCGCCTGAATGCGCGGGTCACCGGGACCTCGGTGGCCGCTGGCAGCGTCAAGGTGACCTACGTTGAGGGCGAGACCGAGAAGCACGAGAGCTTCGACCGCCTGATCGTGGCGGTCGGTCGCCGCCCGGTGACCAAGGGGCTGCTCGCAACCGACTCCGGGGTGAATCTCGACGAGCGCGGCTTCGTGCACGTCAACGACTTCTGCCAGACCGACATGCCCGGCGTTTTTGCCGTCGGCGATATCGTTCGCGGCCCCATGCTCGCCCACAAGGCCATGGAGGAGGGGGTGATGGTGGCCGAGCGCATCGCCGGCCGGAAAACGCAGCTGAACTACGACTGCGTTCCCTCGATCATCTACACGCATCCCGAGATTGCGTGGGTGGGAGCGAACGAACAGCAACTGAAAGCCGCGGGTACGCCCTACACGGCGGGCGTCTTTCCCTTCGCGGCCAGCGGCCGTGCTCTCGCGGCCAATGACACGGCGGGCATGGTGAAGATCCTGCGTCACGAGGAGACCGACCGCATCCTCGGCTGTCACATCATCGGGCCGAGCGCCGCGGACCTTGTGCAGCAGATGGTTATCGCCATGGAGTTCGGCGCCAGCACCGAGGACATCGCACTTATCGTGTTCGGACATCCGTCGCTTTCGGAAGGCGTCCATGAAGCGGCATTGGCAGCCTTGGGGCATGCGATCCATGTTCCCAACCGCAAGAAGAAATAAACCTCCGAGCCCCGCCTGAGAGCCTGCCCCCTCGTCATGCGCCCGGATGCGGGCCTCAAGGGCTGCGGGCGGTCAGCGTGTAGAGGCCGGTGAGCACGTCGAAACAAGAGCCATTCCCGCATCTGCTCTGCTATTCTCCCGTGAGAGTCTGCGTCCATGCCGGTCAGCGGGCCCTCAAAACCGACTCTTACACGGAGATTAACGATGCGTTTCGTCACTAAAAAGATCGCTCTTGCCTGTGCTGCGATGTCACTGACGCTGCTTGCAGGTTGCGCCTGCCAGCCCGAAGAAGCACCGGCCCCGGTAGCAGAGCCCGTTGCCGCAGCCCCCGCTGAAGCGCCCGCACCTGCGCCCGCCCCCGAAACCATCACGCTTAGCGGCGATGCCCTGTTTGACTTTGACAAGTCGACCCTGCGCCCCGATGCGGTGGCGGCTCTGGACACCACGGTGCAGAAGTACAAGGGTTCAAAGCTGAACTCGATGACCATCGTGGGTCACACCGACAGCAAGGGCAGCGACGCCTACAACCAGGCTCTTTCAGAGCGTCGTGCTGACTCCGTGCGCGAGTACCTGATCGCGCAGGGTCTTGAGGGTTCGAAGATCTCGACCTCAGGGCGTGGCGAGTCCGATCCGGCGGCCGCTAACGATACCGCAGACGGTCGCCAGCAGAACCGTCGCGTTGCTATCACCGCTCAACTCGAGCGCTGAAGTCCCTGCCTTGCCGCTTCCGGTTCCCGCATCGCGCGGGAGCCGGAGGCTCCCTCCTCAGCCTTTGGCCGCCCACCGCCCCAGTGCTTCCTGCAACTGCTGGATGCTCACCGGCTTGGCAAGATAATCGTCCATGCCCGATTCAAGGCATTTCTCCCGGTCACCGGCAAGCGCGTTAGCGGTCAGCGCGATGATGTGGATCTCGCGTCCAATCGGTTCGAGTCTGCGGATGGCACGCGTGGCGTCGTAGCCGTTCATTACCGGCAGCTGGCAATCCATCAGAACCACGTCATAGGTTCTGGACGGGAGCATATCCAGCGCTTTGGCGCCGTCTTCCGCAAGATCGGACTCTATGCCGAGCGTGCGCAGCATCGAGCGGATGACCACCTGGTTGGCCTGATTGTCCTCTACCAACAAGACCCGTCCGGTCAGCCTGTCGAGTGCGCGTGGCTGAGAAGTGCCGGCCACCGTGCCTGGCGCCGGGACATTCGTTGGAACGGCCATCGGGAGCGTGAACCAGAACGTCGATCCTGTCTCGGGCGCGCTGGTCACGCCCAGCTCGCCGCCCATCATGTCGACCAGTCGCTTGCAGATCGCAAGGCCAAGACCTGTGCCCGCGAAACGCTTCGATGAGGAACTGTCCACCTGAGAGAAGGGCTGGAACAGGCTGGACAGATCCCGCTGATGAATGCCGATGCCGGTGTCGGTCACGCTGAATCGCAGTCGCAGCCTGCCGTCCACGGGGGTTTTGTCGAGTTGCTCGAGGCGAATGCTCACCGAGCCTGTCGGCGTGAACTTGATCGCATTTCCCGCGAGATTCAGCAGGATCTGCCTGATCCTGCCAGCGTCTCCCATCAGGCGTGGCACTACCGCGTCGTCTATCTTTATGCCCATGACAAGGTTGGCCGCATTCGCCTGCGGCTCGAGGATGCTGCGCACGTCATCAAGCAGTGCCGGCGTATCCAGGGGAACCATCTGCAGCTGCATTTTGCCGGCTTCGATTTTCGACAGGTCGAGGATGTCATCGATCAGGCCGAGCAATTGCATCGCGGATTTGCGGCCGATATTGGCGAGATCCTGCTGTTCGGGTGTGAGCTGCGAGCCGAGCAGCAGTTCGGTGGATCCCAGGATGCCATTCATGGGCGTGCGCAGTTCATGGCTCATGTTGGCGAGGAAAAGTGATTTCGCCGCGTTAGCGTCCTCGGCGAATTCCTTTGCCTGCACCAGCGAGTCGCGTGCCGCTCCGAGGCCAAGGCGGGCGCCTGCGAGCCCCGTCGCGGCTCTCGCCACCTCGGCCTGGAGGCGGTTGAAGCTCGCGGCCATTTCTCCGAGTTCGTCGTTGCTGTTGCTGCGTACGGGCCTGATCTCGACCTTCGCGATGGCTGCTTCGAGGTTGCCTTCAGCCAGCGCCCGCATGGCGGTTGAAAAATCGCGGAGCGTGCCATCGGCAAGCTGGCGTGCGGCCGTCGACACCTCCTGTGCGGAGAACGCGATCATCCCGGGCAGCACCAGTCCGACCGCCACGGTCAGCACCGCCACTAGCACGAAGATATCCTCCAGGGCGGTGAGCAAGGCACTCGGGCTCTGTGGCAAGTTGCTCACGGCGAGGTAGTAGCCGGTGGCATCCAGCAGCAGCACCAGCAGCATCGCACCGGTGAGCTTGATGTGCAGCGACTGGAACCTGATCGGCTCTCCCAGGGCGAGTTTGTCCTCGCACCGCCGCCACAGGTAGAGGATCGAGCCCGAGTAGGCGAACACGAGGCCGATGATCACGGTCTTCAATCCGAATTGCTGGAACCCGAGCAATGCGGTCAACGCCCAGATCGATGCCACCGCCACGCCGAGGCCAATCGTGCCGCGCGGCGCACGCCAGGGCCGCCGCGCCTCGGGTGCGTCCCGTCGCAGCAGCCAGACGGCGACCGAGTGATTGACGGCATTGCACGGTCTCATCGCACCATGGCAAGAAGACATGACTC
>CAJADV010000549.1 GCA_903938575.1 uncultured Gammaproteobacteria bacterium | reverse complement strand
GCTTTTGGTGAGTCGGCACCCGCCAAGGATCTCTACCAGCATTTCGGTGTCACTGCCGCCGCCGTGGTGCGGGCCGTAAAAGGCCTGCTCGAATGAACACCGAGCGCGCCTGGGACCTGGTGCTCTTCGATCTCGACGGCACCCTGCTCGAGACCTCGCCCGAGATCATGGATGCCGTGAACGACACCATGGACTCCTGTGGACTCGCCCCGGTGTCGCAAGAGCAGGTAAACGCGTGGATCGGCCGTGGCACCCGCGAACTGCTGGCGCAGGCGCTTGCCTGGATCTGGCAGGAAGATATCGCTGCGGTGCGCGGCTCGGAGCGCTTCGAGGCAATCGAACAGGTGTTCTCCGGACACTATGCACGGCGCTGCGGCACCCGCAGTCACCTCTACCCGCATGTGCGCGAGGTGCTTGAAGAACTGCGGGCGCAGGGCGTCAAGCTGGTGGTGGTGACCAACAAGGAAAGCCGCTACACCCACGCCATCCTCGACATGCACGCCCTGACGCCGCTCTTCGACCGGGTCGTCAGCGGCGACACCTTCCCGGCACGCAAACCTGATCCTGCCGGCGTTGAATCCTGCCTGCGCGACTTCGGCACCCGCCGCGAACGCGCGCTCTTCGTGGGCGATTCCGCCATTGACGTGGCCACGGCACGCAATGCGGGCGTGCAAGTCTGGGCGCTGCCTTACGGCTACAACATGGGGGAGCCGATCGAATCCTGCTCGCCCGACCGCGTGATCGCGGATTTCTCGGCGCTGCGGGCGTCTCCCCAGACTGCTTGATTAAGCGCCTCGCCCTAGCGATGATGCGAATTGTTTCGCCAGACGAAGACTGCAAAAAATGATAACGACGCGGCATGAAACCGGGATTCTCATCTGCGAACTGAGTGGCCGCCTCGACGCCACCTCCTCCGATGGGGTGGCCACCGAGCTGCTGGCGCTGGTGGCAGCCGGCAATGGGAAATTGCTGCTGTGCCTGAAGACTCTCGATTACGTGAGCAGCATCGGCCTGCGTGTTTTCGTGCGCGTGGCGAAGGCCACTCACGCGGCTGGCGGCGCGCTCAAGCTGTGCTCCCCCACCAGCTCGGTAGCCAAGGTGCTGGAGATCTCGGGCATGGACAACCTGCTCGACCTGCACACCGAGGAAAGCGCCGCTCTGGCAGCCTTCTGAACGCCACGCTTCAGGCGATGCTCAACGCATCGTAGTGGTCGCGGAGGGCGTCACGCAGCATGTCCTCCAACGCAAGGACTTCCATGTTGAGCTGCCCGGCCAGCGCGTCGGTAAATGTCGTGCGGCGGAAACACCGCACGAAGGTGCGCATCTCCGGGAGTCGGACACGCAACATCATCGCGGCCCGAAGGTTATCCAGGACGTTCGCATGGGCCAGCAGGGCAAGCGAGGCACCCTCACCGTTGCCCAGTGAACCCGCCACGCTCTCCCATGTGCCGGGATCATCCAGGGAGCCATCGATGGTGATGATCTCAAGCCCGCCGGTGTCTACATCGGCTGCAAACCGCCGAAACTCGCGGGTGGCATCCCGCCCGACCACCAGCACGCGGGCCACCTGATCCTCGGCGCGTGCCAGCAGCAACTCGAGCACGGTCTGCCCCAGCCGCCCAAAGCCCGCTATCACCACGTCATCGCGCACGCCCGTGCGCTCGAAGTGCGCGCTCATCTGCTCGTCATAGAGTTGCAGGGCTGCGATGCGGTGGGTGCTGAAGACGCTGGGGCCGCGCGCGCCGCTGTCGCCGCGTCGCGCGCGGGCCATGCGGTTTACCGGCCGCAGCAGCGAGAGGTCGGCCACGTGCGCGGCAACCGGCAGCGCCGGATTTTCCCCCTGAATAGCCCATGCACACTCGAGGTTCAGGAGATCGTCATCGCTGATCACAACCGCCCGATGGGCCCGCCCGAGGGCGAGCCCCTTCAGCATGGTGTCGAGCAGTATGTTGCCCTGCACGCGCATGAGATTGCGCGAAGCCTCCTCGACCAGGAACACGGGAAAGGGTTGGTCGGCACGGTGCTCCACCAGCAGCACCCGGCGCCCGGGATCGACCGCCTGCACCGCGTCGAGATAGGCAAGCGCCAGATCCCCCGACCCCACCAGCACCAGATGGTCAACCAGCGAGCGGTCGTGGGCTGCGCGCGCGCGGAGCAGCTGCAACATCGCGTCAGCGACCACCGTGGTGGTGATCAATGGCGCCAGGTAGAAAGCGATCCATAAGGCGATGCTGGGCAGCACCGGGCCGCCGGGCCGCGGCGTGCCCAGATCCGTGCCGCCGAATACGAACAGGCTGGCCGCGTAATACACCCACTCGAGAAGGGATTGATCGTGAAGATCCTCGATGTTCGCAGTGTCGGCACCACCGGCAAAGCCGTAGAGCGCGAGCACGAAGACCAAGACCGTGCCGCCGAAACGCAGCAACCGGCCCTTGGGCAAGGCCGCCAGGAAGGGCTGTCGGGGAGAAAGGTCCAAGATGGCCGCCGGACGAAGGGAAGTGAGTGACGCAGGATAAACGCCTCTCCGCCAGCCGGCCACCGGAAAAACGGTCCGCCCACGCTGGACAGCGTGGCTTGAAGAGCGGAGATCAAGATGGCAGCAGGGCCATCACCCGACAACCTGGAGTCAGGCTCTGGCGATGACCCCGCCGAGTATCTCGTCGTTCAGGCGTCGCAGGTTGCCCTCTGCAGGGCGCCGGTCCAGGTCAAGTACCGGGCAGGCCACGCGCAGCCGATCGTGCATGTCTCGCACCGGCATCTCGAAGTCCGAGAGCGGACCCGCCGCATAGCGATGCCCCGAGAGTCCCGACTGCACGCGCTCGCAAAGCAGCTGGTCCTCGCGGTTGATCTGCGCGTTGATGCGCCCGGCGATGTAACGCACAGCGCGGGTTTCGCGGGTGCTATCAGGACGCTGGAACAACGGCATGCGGACCTCGGTTTCGAGGGCGCCGGTGGGCAGGACCTGAAAGATGCTCATGCCGTCGGGGTAGACGTCCAGCCCGATGTTCACCGGCATGAAGCAGAACATCCAGGTGGAGCGGATCTGCTCCGGCAGCCTGGCAAAAGCCCGCGTCGAGAGGCTCTGGTAGAGGCGCTCGGACCAGTTCGGCGAGGGCCGCTCGCGCAAACTGCTCCGGGACCACGACACGCCGTGCCCGTTGATCGTGCACGCAAGTTCGTTGTCCATCAGGCGATGCAGGCCCGGATGTCCGTAAGGCACGTGGTAGTTGTCGAGGTAATTGTCGAGAGCGACCTTCCAGTTGCAGTTCCAGCGCTCGGCAGGCTGCACCGGTGTGGCGGGAACCATATCTTCGATGTGATACGGGGCCAGTTCCTCGGCCAGATCGCCCATCACCGACGCAAGACTGGGGCCGCCGCCGGCAATGCGTACGAAAACCAGCCCGAGAAATGTCTCCAGCTCGAACTCGCGCAGGCCCAGGCTTTTTTTGTCGAGCGTCTGGAAGCTGCGTTCGGCAGGCACGCGGGCGAGTTGCCCCTCGAGCTCGTAGGACCAGGCATGGTAGGGGCAGGTTATCTGCCGGGTGCAGTTCCCCTGCCCGTCCAGCAGCCGTGCGCCACGGTGACGGCAGGCGTTCTGGAAGGCCCGCAGCCGGCCATCAGTGCCGCGCATCACGATCACGCTGTCGCGCCAGAGGTCGAGGGTGGTGAAATCTCCCGCGGCGGGTAGCTCGCTCTGGTGACAAACAAACTGCCACGACGGCAGGATCACGCGCTCGTACTCGATCTCCAGAAGCTCGGCACTCAAATAGGCCCAGGCCGGCAGCGGCTTGACGCCCTGGATACGCTCGGCGTGGCGTAAGTCGGTGAAGGTGTTCATGGGGAGCTCCCGCAGGCGCGCCATCGCGCTTGATTTTTCATTCAGTAGTTCTGAACGCGGATTCTATAGAATTATCGGCTGCCGTCAAGGTGAGCCACCCGGAGACCTACGGGGGCTGAGGACCGGCACGCGATCCCGCTCTTCTGCATGCCCCGCGGGGTACGCGGCAGGACAGACACAACATCCGCAGCCGAGGAGTAAAGGTGATGCCGGAGGGTGGGATCAGGCGCGACGAGGGGCGGTGCGGCGTATGCCGAATTTCTTGTAGAGGCGGACGTCGGTCACGGCAAGGTGCTTTCTGACCTCGACGAGTTTGTCCAGAAACAACTGCGCCATGGGTGCGAGGCTTCGCTCCCGAAGGTAGATCAGCCCGACTCGCAGTTGCAGTGGAGGTCCCTGCACGTCGAGCACGACCAGGCTGCCGCTCTCGAGTTGTGACTCGACCGAATTGAGCTGCGCGGCGGCGATCACATCGGTCAGCGCGGCGATCCGTATCGCCGCCTCCACGCTTTTCACCTCGATGGAGGGATGGAAGTTGCCAGTCGCGGGATCGATGCTCCCGGCGCGGGGGAACCTGGCGAACAGCGTGGCCAGTCGCGGCGGCACCAGACAGCCGGCCAGCGGAAACTCACAGAGCCGTGACAGCTCGACCCCGCGCTGGCCGGCCAGCGGATGCTCCCGACGACACACGAAGTGAATCGCCTCGGGCTCGAGTTCAATCACCTCCAGCCGGGGATCTCCCGCAAAGGTGCTCATGTCGGCGACAGCCACGTCGGCCAACCGGTTGAGGACGTTCTGCACCGCGTCGCGCCAGTCGCCAACCAGGATCTGACAGGAAAATCCGCTCGCCTGCTCGAGGCAGGCCGCAATGGCGCGCGGCACCAGTTCATGACCTGGATATGCCCCCATCGAGACGCGGATGCTGCCCGAGATCAGCCCGGAAACCAGCGCTGCCTCACGCTCCATATCGCGGGCCGACTCGAGCACTACCTCGGCCTTGCGCAACAGCATTTCCCCGGCTCGCGACACCTCGACACCGTTCGCCTGACGATCGAACAGGCTGACCCCGAGGCTGCTCTCCAGCGCCTGTATGCTGCGGGTGAGCGCCGGCTGGGTGATATGCATTTCGGCAGCGGCTTCACGGAAACTGCCGTGCCGGGCGAGTGCACTGGCGTGCTGAAGTTGTCGGAGGGTAATGCGCATGGCCCGAACGCTAACAGAATGGCTCCCGCACGCACCAGAGGCGTGGTCCTCGTCGCAAGCGCCACAATGAACCAGCCTGGCGGCGGCAGATCCGCTTGCTATGATCCCGACAATCGTGGTTCCAGCACTGGTCGGCACCCCATGCAAATCTCCTGGCGCACACTACTTGTCCTGCAACTCATCATGCTCACCGCCACCGCGTCAGCCGGTGAGATCCGCTTGCGCAACGGCGCCATCCTCCCGGGCGAACTCCAGCGCATCGAGGTATCGCGGCTGATCTGGAATGCCGACCTGATCGGGCAACTGAGCATCGAGAAAAGCGATGTGCTGTCGCTGCGGAGCGATGCCGGCATCGCTCTCCATGATGCCGACGGCGTCACGCGAACCGCGTGCCTGCTGCAGATGGACGGGGGCGACGTGCAGGCCCGCTGCGCCGAGGGGCCCCTGGAACAGCCACTCTCCACCCTGCGACAGGCCGCGACAACCCGCGAGGGCACCGGCAAGATCACCGCCGCCCTGTCAATGAAACGCAATGCGAATGACACCGACGAACTGGATATCGACGCACGAACAACCTGGCGTCGTGGCCGCTTCCGCTACGAACTGGAAGCCAGCCGAGACTACGACGAGCGCAACGGCATTACCACCGATGACGAGGCTGAGCTGCTGTGGCAGGCCGATCGTCTGCTCGGCAACGACTGGTACGCATTCTCGATGCTGCGCTATTACCGTGACTGGAATTCGTCGATTCAGGAGACAGCGGCACTCGTAGTCGGAATGGGTCACGAATTCCACCCCTTGCCGGACCTCGACCTTGCCCTGCAGGCCGGTGTTGGTGAGGTGGGGTTCAATCTCGACCAGTCCGGCAAACAGATCGAGAACGCCGGTTCCATTCGCTGGCGCAGCGACTGGAAGCTGCCTTGGCGCAGCATGGCGCTGTTTCATCAGGGTGAGTTCTCGTGGGTGCTGGACGACGATGCGATCAATCGCCTGGAGACCCGAAGCGGCCTGTCCCTGCCGCTGTTGTCCGGGATTCTGGCGGAACTGCGGCTCGACTATCAGCGCTACGGGATCGACTTCGAGGGCCAGAAGGACGACCTCGAATGGGTGTTCTCGCTCGGCTACCGGTGGTGAGGGTGGCTGTGCGGGGGGCTGCGGGGATGCCCCCTGCCTGCCGTGCATGTGAAAAACGCATGGACTGAGTTCATTTATATCATTGGACGTTGCCGGGCCGCTCGCAAACACTCCTTCTCAGACCGCTCACGACGCGCCGCGACCTCGGCTCCTTATGCCAGGACGCCCGGGCGAGTGCGCTGCTCCTGCACGCACGTGACCGACCACACAGCCAAAAAGGAGTCCCTGCAATGAAGAACACGTTCCTTCGGCTCGCATGCCTGGCAGGTGTCAGCCTCTGCGGCGCTCCGGCGGCGCTGGCACAAGATGCCTGGGCGTTCCGGCTGACGCCCTACCTCTGGGCCATGGGCATCGACGGCGACATCCACATCCGCAACCGTGACTTCCAGGCCTCGTCCGATTTTGCCGACATCGTCGACAACATGGACATCGGCGGCTCGGCCATCTTCGAGGCCAACAAGGGCCATTGGGTCAACTTTGCCCAACTCGACTATCTGTCGATCAGCTCCGGCGATATAGACCTGCGCAACTCGGCTGCCGACGCCGAACTGAAGTCCTCGAGCTTCCTTGGCTCCGTGGCCACCGGCTACCGCTTCCGGACCGGCGAGCGCTCGACCATGGACCTGTTGGTAGGCGTGCGCTACGCCAGCCTCGAGCCCGAGATCAGCGTGCAAGGAGTGGGTAAGTTCGAGGGGAAATCCTCCATCACCGACGCCATGGTGATGTTGCGTCCGCGCTTCGCGATTGCCGAAAACTGGTACTTCAGTCCCACGATTTCGGTAGGCGCCGGCGATTCCGATCTGGTTTGGGAACTCGCGCCCCAGATTTACTTCGACCGCTGTGGCACCGAGTTCCGCTTCGGGTACCGCAACCTGAATTACGACCTGAAGGAAGGCGGTCGGTCGATGGATATCTCCATCAGCGGCCCTATGATTGGGGTCGGCTTCGCTTTCTAAGGAAATCCCCATGCGCGTCTCTGCGCCCGCAGGCCTGCGATTCGCACTGCTCTGCTGCCTCGCCCTTGGCGCCACCACTGCAACCGGTGAAGAGCCTCCGCGGGTAGGGCTTGTGCTGGCCGGCGGCGGCGCGCGCGGGCTCGCCCACATCGGGGTGCTGCGCTACCTCGAGGAGCACCACATCAAGATCGCTGCGGTGGCCGGCACCAGCATGGGCTCCATCGTGGGCGGGCTCTATGCCTCCGGCCTGAACGCCGCCGAGGTAGAGCGCATCGCGCGGGGCCTCGACTGGAAGTACGCCTTCAACGACGCCACGCCGCGCGAGCAGGAAAGCTTCAGGCGCAAAGAAGAAGACTACGACTACCTGATCCCGGCCAAGCTGCGCTTCAAGGATGGCAAGCTCGGCCTGCCCATGGGTGCCATCGAGGGCCAGCATCTCAACCTGATGCTCCACGAGATGGTCGCGCACGTGGCACGCGTCACCGACTTCGACAAACTTCCGATCCCCTTCCGTGCGGTTGCGACCGACATCACCACGGGAGAGGCCGTGATTCTCGGCAAGGGCGATCTTGCTATCGCCATGCGCGCGAGCATGTCCATCCCCGGGGTGTTCTCGCCGATCGAACTCGACGGCAAGCTGCTGGTCGACGGCGGCATCGTGAAAAACATCCCCGTCGACGTGGTGCAGGGGATGGGCGTCGATCGCCTGATCGTGATCGATATAGGTACGCCCTTGGCGGACCGCGACAAATTGCAGAACGTGCTGGCACTGGTTGACCAGCTGACCACCATCATGACCCGCAAGAACTCCGAGCAGCAGCTCTCGCTGATGCGTCCGGGTGATGTGCTGATCCTGCCGGCACTAGACGAAGCCGGCGTGGCGACCATGAGTTTCGACATGGCCGACGAGGCCATCGCACTCGGCTACGCCGCCGCGCAGGCCATGGGTCCGCAACTGGCGGCCCTGGCAGACCCGACGGGCAACGAGCGGCTTGCAGCGGCCCCGGTGCTGCGTTTGCCGCGCATAGACCGGATCCGGGTCGAGACTGATGCCACCGTGTCGCAGGAGCTGATGCGCAACATCATCAGGCAGCGGCCCGGCGAGGAACTTGACGAGAACGCGCTGAAGCGCGACATCGCCGAGCTCTATGGTCTGGACGAGTTCTCGCGCGTGGATTACCAGATCGATCACGACGAGGCGGGCGCCAACACGCTCACCATTCGCGGCACCGCACACCCCGGAGGCGCGAACTACCTGAAGCTCGGCCTGAGCTGGGACCAGGACAACCGCGGCACCAGCGAATTCGGGCTGCGTGGCAGCTGGCGGGCCAGAGGGCTCAATGCACTCGGCGGCGAGTGGTATACCAAGGCGCAACTGGGCGGCAATTCGGAAATCGCCACGCAGTTCTACCAGCCGCTGGACAGGTCCCGACACTTTTTTCTCGACACCCGCTACAGCTACAACCAGCGCCAGATCAACCTGACCGACGATGGCGAGATCCGCGGCCGTGCGCTCGTTGACGAGCAGATGCTCGAGGTCGGACCCGGGTTCTTGCTAGGCAATTTCGCTTCGTGGCGGGCCGGCGCCTTCGCGGGCACCTCGGAGGCTGACATCCAGATCGGCCCGCCGGAAGCATCGTCCGGCAACGCCCACCTCGGGGGCTGGTTCACCGAATTGCGGATGGATTCGCTGGATCGGGCGTTTTTCCCGCGCTCGGGCGTCCGCATCATCAGCCGGTATGAAGAAAGCCTGGACAGCCTCGGCGCGGATGACCGCTACGATGCCTGGACCACCACGGCCTATGGTGCCCGGAGCTTTGGCCGCAGCTCCTTCATGCTGGTAGCGCGGTGGTCGGATCTGGATCTGGCGGCAGGTGGCTCCGCGCTGGATATGCCCGGGCGCGCCTACACCCTGGGCGGCTTTCTCAATCTTTCCGGTTACACCAAGAATTCGCTCGCTGGCACGACCCTTGGCATGCTGAACCTTGCTTACTACCGGCGGATGAATGAGCAGTCCATCCTGCCGGTGGATTTCCCCGTGTATGTGGGCGCAAGCCTTGAGGCGGGCAACGTCTGGCTGGACCGTCACGATGCGTCCTTCGACGACCTGGTACACGCGGGCAGCGTGTTCGTCGGGGTGGATTCACCGATCGGTCCGGTATACCTCGGGGTGGGCATCGGCGAGAACAACCAGCGTGCCCTCTACCTGCAGGTCGGACAGTTGTTCCAATAACAAATCGCGACGACGAGGAACTTTCGGATGCCTCCCATGACACCGCGCCGCACTGTGCTGGCGACACTGGCGCTCAGCGCCGTACTGCTTCTGCCAACCGGTTGCTCGAAGTCCGGCGAGGGGGCTTCTGCATCGGCGCCTCAACCGGCGACGGTGATCGAACCGCCGGCCGTACCGCCACCAGAGGCGGCACCGCCACCGCCGACCGAGGAGGCGGCAAACTGGAGTCCCGAGGCGCTGGATGAACTCACCGCACCCATCGCGCTCTATCCGGACCCGATCCTCGCCCAGGTGCTGAGCGCCGCCACCGACTCGCAAGAGGTGATGGACGCGGGCAACTGGCTGATCGACAACGCCGCACTCAAGGACAAGGCCCTCTCGACAGCCGCCAGCGCCGCCGGTTTCACGCCCAGCGTGCAAGCGCTGGTGCACTTCCCGACCGTGATGGACATGATGTGCCGCGAGATCGACTGGACCCGGCAACTCGGTGATGCTTTCGGAGCCGATCAGGCGGCCGTGCTGGCGTCCGTGCAACGCTTGCGCCGGCAGGCACAGACGGCGGGCAATCTCGCATCATCGCCGCAGATAACGGTGCAGCAGACCGTGCAGCAGGAAAAAGAAGTGATCGTGATCCAGCCGGCCGACCCCAAAGTGGTGTACGTGCCGCAGTACGAGCCAGCACAGGTCTACGCGCCGGCCCCTGCTCCGGCCGCACCTGCCAGCACGTCCGGCAACTCGGGTATCAGTACCAGCCAGGCCGTGATGGGCGGACTGCTTGCCTTCGGTGCGGGCGTTCTGGTCGCAAACATGTTCGACGACGATGACGACCATCACCACGACGACTACTGGTATGGCCACGGCTACCCGAACTGGGGTTACGGCGGGGTCTACTACGGGCCGCGCCCGTACTATCCGCACAACACCTTCATCTACGCGCCGCGCTACCCCAACTACCGCCCGCAGCACTACTACCGCCCGCCCGCCAGTTATCCGTACCACTACCGCGGCGAGGTCAGCCGGCAGGCACGGGGCTCCGCGCCGGCCACGCCGGCCTATTTCAATCGCTTCGAGCAGAACCGCAATCGCATGGAAGGCTACACGCCGCGCCCCCCGGTAACGGGCCAGCGTGGCAAGCCGATCGCCGCTTACCGGGGGGATTCCGCTGCCAGTCGCCCCGCGGTGGCGAGGCCAGGCACCGCGCCATCCGCACGCCCCGCTGCCGCCAGCGCGGCGGGACGCCCTGCCGTCGCGACGTCGGGTCGCGTTCCTGCCGTCAAGGGCACAGCCTCGCAGTTGCCCGCCACCGCTGCGGCAACGCAGCGGCGGCCATCCAGTCGCGAGGCCAAGCCAGATATCCGTCCCGATCGGGGCTATCCGCTGGCCTCGGGAGATCGCTCCGACAACAGCCTGCGCCAGAGCCGTGGCGGCGCAGCTATTGCCGGTGCCGGCGCCCGCGACGGTGCCCGTGAGAGAGCCGCCAGCGAGCGCGGCAGAGCCAGCATGAAATCGGCGCCGCGTCCCTCAGCGCAGCGCGACGCAGCCGGATCACGTCAGCCGTCGCAAAGCCGCGCGGCCGCCGCGCCGCGCGGCCAGAACCGTCACCAGTGAGGAGGCAGGACATGACCATTTCACACCATTGCCTCTCCGTCCTCCGCGCTCGGCTGCTTCCCGTGGTGGCAGTCCTGGGCATTGGCTGGCAACCGCTGAACGCCGCCGAACCTGCCACGTTTCCCAGCGCCGAGGCCGCTGTGGCTGCTCTGGTTTCAGCGGCTCGTGCTGACGACAAGACCGCCCTGATCGCGGTGCTGGGCGATCGCGCTGATGCCCTCCTTGACTCCGGCGATGCCGTGGCAGATACAGCCGCACGGGCCCGCTTCGTAGAACAATACGAGGAGGCCAACGCGCTGGTGCCAGACGCCGACGGACACCTCACTCTGGAGGTCGGCACAGACGGCTGGCCGAGCCCGGTCCCGCTGCTCAAGCGCGGCGATGCGTGGGCGTTCGATACCGACGCCGGGGTCGACGAAATGGTCTACCGCCGCATTGGTCGCAATGAGTTGGGTGCCATCGAGACCTTGCGAGGAATCGTCGATGGGCAGGCCGATTATGCCGCCGAAGGCCGTGATGGCCTGCCTGCAGGAATCTATGCCCGGCGCCTGATGAGTTCACCAGGCAAGCACGACGGCCTCTACTGGCCGACGCAGCCGGACGAGTCGGCCAGCCCGGTCGGCCCCTTCGTGGCCAGCGCCTCGACCGAGGGATACACACCGGGTGAGGGTGCGGATGGCAACACCTATCACGGCTACCGCTATCGTCTCCTGACGTCGCAGGGAGCAGCGGCACCGGGTGGCGCGCGCGATTATCTCGATGGCGAACTGCTGAAGGGCGGATTTGCCGTAGTGGCCTACCCGGCAAGCTACCGGGTAAGCGGCGTGCAGACCTTCCTGGTGAGCCACGACGGCGTGGTGTACCAGCGGGATCTGGGCGACAGCACGGGAAAGACCGCTGCGGAACTGGGCACCTTCGATCCCGATGCCGGATGGAGCAAGGCCGAGCAGTGAGCACCGGAGAACTCAGCGCATGAGCGGCTTTGGCGGTCTGGATGCCGACGTCGAGCAACTGCTGAATCGCGATGACTGGCCGCTGCGCTGGCAACGGAAGCTCGGGCTCGCGCCTCGCGTTGGCGGCATGGGCCTCAAAAGACGCGCGATTTTCTTCGCTCTGTTTGCCTGGCTGCCGCTCGGCATCTGGGCCTTCCTGCGCGGACACGCCCTGCCCGACGGGTCGGTCGAGCCCCTGCTGTTCCACTACGGCGTGAACATGCGCTGCCTCTTTGCCATTCCGCTTCTGGTGCTCGCCGAAGGCATGGCCCTCAAGTCAACCGTGCGCATCGCCACCCTGTTCGTGCGCAACCGCATCGTGCAGGCACACCAGCACGGGGACTTCATGAAGCTGATGCACGAGGCGGCACAACGCCGCGACGCCTCACTACCCTGGATCGCGGTGGGGACGCTCAGCCTGGTGTGGGCCATGGCCGATCCGGCCAACGCGGACACACACGGCATGTCCTGGGCCGTTGAGGAAGGGCGCCTCGGCTTCGGCGGCTGGTGGTTCGCCTACGTCGCGCGCTCTATCTACATCGCGCTGCTGGTGGGTTGGCTCTGGCGCATCCTGCTGGCGTTCCGCTTTTTCCTCGGGATTTCGCGGCTTGAGCTCTCTCTGGTGCCCACCCACCCCGACGGCGTCGCAGGTCTGGGCTTCCTCGAGTACTACCCTCGCGCATACGCACTGGTGGGGCTTTCGATCTCCTCGGTGATTGCATCGGGATGGGCGCACGACGTGGTCTACCACGCACAGGACGTCCACGCTCTGATCAAGTTCGTGGCCGCTCTGGTCCTGGCGTGGTTGCTGATACTGCTGCTGCCGCTGATGGTGTTCTCGCCGCAGTTGATGAGCGCGAAGCGCCTCGGCAAGGAGGAATACGGCCGCGTCGTGGGCGAGCACGGCAGGCTGGTACGCGAGCGCTGGATCAACAACAGACCCGTGACGGACCCGGAACTGCTGGACGCCCCCGGCATTGGCCCGGTAGCTGATGCCAATTCCATGTATGCAGCAGTCACCGCGATGCGCGCTTTCCCGCTCGACAAGGCCGGACTGCTGAGCGTGGTGCTGCCGATGATGCTGCCGATGATCGTGGTGTTCGCGCTCCAGATCCCGCTGAAAGACCTGCTTCTCAAACTCCTCACCGCACTTGCCTGAAGACGGGCCAGCGCGCCCGACTCCATGCGCACGAGTGCGAGTCCCCATTCATTTAATGCAATTGCCACTCCCCCGCACCGCACCCAGACTGCTCACGCAGGCAGCGCATCCGACGCCTGCGCATCCAGCCCGAAATCCGTGTGCACAGGGAGACGACCACGCATGGCTTCCACTCTTTTCCGGACACTCAAACGCTCGGCACTCGTGCTGGTCGCGGCGGCAGTAGCGCCGCTCGCGATCGCACAATCGGCCAAACCGAACATCCTCGTGATCTGGGGCGATGACATCGGCCAGTTCAACATCAGCGCCTACAACAACGGCATGATGGGATACCGCACACCGAACATCGACAGCATCGCCAAACAGGGCGCCCTGTTCACCGACTGGTACGGTCAGCAGAGCTGCACAGCAGGTCGCGCGGCCTTCGTCACGGGCCAGTCGCCGATCCGTACCGGCCTCACCAAGGTGGGCCTGCCGGGCTCGCCAGAGGGCATGAAAAAAGAAGATCCGACCGTGGCAACCCTGCTGAAGGCACAGGGTTACATGACCGGACAGTTCGGCAAGAACCACCTGGGCGACACCGACGACACGCTGCCCAGCGCGCACGGCTTTGACGAATTCTTCGGCAATCTCTATCACCTGAACGCTGAGGAAGAGCCCGAGAATCCCGACTACTTCAAAGACCCCGCCCTGAAGAAACGCTTCGGGCCGCGCGGCGTGATCCACAGTTTCGCGGACGGACGCATCACCGACACCGGTCCGCTCACCAAGAAGCGCATGGAAACCATCGATGAGGAAGTGACCGCGAAGGCCCTCGATTTCATGGTGCGCGCAAAGGAAGTCAACAAGCCCTTCTTCCTGTGGTGGAACTCCACGCGGATGCACATCTTCACGCACCTCAAGGCGGAGTCCGAGGGCAAGACCGGTCTCGGCGTGTACGCAGACGGTATGGTCGAACATGACGGGCACGTGGGCCAGGTGCTCGCCAAACTCGACGAACTGGGTCTGGCCGACAACACCATCGTGATGTACTCGACCGACAACGGCGCCGAGACCTTCACCTGGCCCGATGGCGGCACCACCATGTTCCGCGGCGAGAAGAACACCAACTGGGAGGGCGGCTACCGCGTGCCCACCATGATCCGCTGGCCGGGAACCATCAAACCGGGCACCGTGGTGAACGACATCGGCGCCCACGAGGACATGCTGACCACCTTCCTTGCCGCAGCCGGCGACACCACCGTGAAAGCGGATCTCCTGAAAGGCCGCAAGGTCGGCGGCATGAAGTACAAGGTGCACCTTGATGGCTACGATCTCGGCCCTGCGTTGCGCGGCGAAAGCGCCTGGCCGCGTCACGAGTTCATCTACTGGACCGACGACGGCTCGGTGGCGGCACTGCGTTACGACAATTGGAAGATCACCTTCCTGAAGCAGGAGGCCGAGGGCCTGAGAGTGTGGCAGCAGCCCTTCACCCAGCTTCGCGCACCGCTGATCACCAATCTGCGCATGGATCCCTTCGAGCGGGCCGACGAAGAAAACGCCATCGGCTACCAGCGCTGGTACCTCGATCGCATGTTCCTGATCGCACCCTCAGGCGCTTATGTAGGGCAGTGGCTGCAGAGCTTCCGCGAGTTCCCGCCACGCCAGAAGCCCGGCAGCTTCAACCTCGAGCGTGTGATGGAAGCCGTGACCAATCCGCAACGCAACTGAGACGGCGGCCCGTAGCGGCCGGCGCCTCGCTCATGAAACCGCACCCTCAGGGGTGCGGTTTTTTTTGTCCGCCTGAAATCATCTATCCTGCCGGTACGCGCGCACTGCGAAAGCGTTCGCAGCATCCAATCCCTCGCCACAGGCCCATCGTATGAGCAGGAAAAAACAGCGTCCGCCACGCCCGACGCAGCCCGGCCCAACGGCGCGTCCGGTACGGTATCGCCTGCCCGCCGCGATACTGCTGATCGGCATCGTGGTGCTGGCCGCGTCATCGTGGCTGCTGCTGCGCGGACACAGCCCCGGTGCCAATGCGAAGGCCGAGGCCGCCAATCCATCCCCCGGCGCGGCGGCCACATTGAAGCCCGCGGCAACGATCGGTGCAGCGCCCGTGCAGGCTGCCTCAGCCGGTTTCGTCGGCAGCGGCGCCTGCTCCGGCTGTCACGCCGAAGAATCGACACTGTGGCAAGGCTCCCAGCACGCCAAGGCCATGCAGCACGCCAGCGCCGACACCGTGCTCGGCAACTTCGACAACGCGGGTTTCGACTACTTCGATACGCACTCCACGTTCTACCGCCGTGAGGGCAAATTCTTCGTGCGCACGGACGGCGCCGACGGCAAGCTCGCGGACTTCGAGATCAGCCATGTCTTCGGCGTGTCTCCGCTGCAGCAATACCTGATCGCGTTTCCGGATGGCCGTCTGCAGGCGCTGTCGGTTGCCTGGGACACGCGCCCCGAATCCGCCGGCGGCCAGCGCTGGTTCCACCTTTACCCCGACACGCCCATACGCGCGGGCGATCCGCTGCACTGGACGCGCCGCGAGCAGAACTGGAACTGGATGTGCGCCGAGTGCCACAGCACAAAGCTGGAACGCCACTTCGATGCCGCCAGCAACCGCTACGCCACCACATTCGCCGAAATGAACGTCGCTTGCGAGGCCTGTCACGGCCCGGGCGAAAAACACCTCGCCTGGGCCCGGGCCGGTGCAAATCCCGCCGCCGACTCCACCCGCGGACTGGCCGTGCGATTGGACGAGCGCCGCGGCGTGCACTGGACCATAGACCCGCAGAGCGGCAACGCGGCACGCAGCGAGCCACCCGGTCCGCGCCCCGAGTTGGCCGTCTGCACACAGTGTCACGCGCGCCGCGGGCCCTTTGCCGGGGGCTTGAGCCACACGGGCGATACCTTCGAAACCCACGACCTCGCGCTGCTCACCGCACCGCTCTATCACGCCGACGGACAACAGCGTGGCGAGGTCTACAACACCGGCTCCTTCATGAGCAGCCGCATGTATGCCAAGGGAGTGACCTGCAGCGACTGCCACGAACCGCACAGCGGTGCCTTGCGGGCACCGGGCAACGCGGTATGCAGCCAGTGCCACCTGAGCACAAAGTACGACACCAGCGCCCACACCCTGCACCCGGCGAACTCGCGCGGCGCGGCCTGCACGGCCTGCCACATGCCCACCACCGATTACATGGTGGTGGACGCGCGGCACGACCACTCCTTCCGGATCCCGCGACCGGATCTGAGCCTCGCCTTGGGCACGCCGAACGCCTGCAACCAGTGCCACCGCGAGAACGATGCGGCTTGGGCCGCGGGCGTGATCGAAAAACACTACGGACCCGTGCGCAAAGGCTTCCAGAGCTTCGGCCCCGCGTTCCACGCCGCCGAGCAGGGGGCGCCGGGCGCGGAGGCCGGACTGCTCGCCGTGACGCGGGATGCCTCCGCATCTGCCATCGCCCGGGCGAGCGCGCTCGCGCGGCTCGAGCCTTATCTGAGCGCGCAGAGCATCGCGGCCGTGGAGGCTGGCGCCGCCGATCCCGACCCGCTGCTGCGTGGTGCCGCGATGGACACGCTGCTCGCCGCGCCGGCGCAGGAGCGCGTACGGATCGCCGCCGCCTTGATCGACGACCCGTCACGCATCGTGCGCATCAAGGCCGCACGCGCACTTGCCATCGCCCCTGACGAGGGCATGACACCGGACATACGCAAGAGGCTGCAGCCGCTCTTCAAGGCCTACGTGGAATCACAGCGCGCCAACGCCGATCGACCAGAACCGCTGATCAACCTCGGGCTCTTCTACGCGGATCGCCGCGACGCGTTGTCTGCCGAAGCCGCCTATCGGCAGGCCATGCAGCTCGAGCCCGACTTCGTGCCCGCCTACGTGAATCTCGCCGATCTCTACCGCGCTTACGGCCGCGATGCAGACGCGGAAAGCGCGCTCGCCACGGGGCTCGCGAAGGTGCGGGGCGATGCGGATCTGTCGCACGCCATGGGCCTGCTGCGCATCCGGCAGGGGCGGCGCACCGAGGCGCTGGATATCCTGAGACAGGCCTCGGACGCAGCTCCGCAGAACCCACGCTATGCCTTCGTGCTGGGCGTGGCGCTGCACGACAGCGGCGAGAGCGCGAAGGCGATCGAAACGCTGGGCTCAGCACTGGCACGCTTCCCGAACGATCCGGAGATTCTGGACGCCTTGGTCAGCTACACGGACGAGACAGGCGATGCGGCGAGCGCAGAGGCATATCGGAAACGCCTCGAGGCACTGCGCGCAGACGAAGGCTGAGCGTGGGAAGGCCTGGCTCGACGCCAACCACCGCAACCTCAGGCAGAATACTATTGCCGCATCGACAACTCGTTGGGTAGCCAGCATGCCAATCGAGATCATGGACGCTGCGCGGTCAACCTCGATAGTGATCGCCACCGTGCTGGCCGCACTGCTGCTCAGTCTGCGCCCGTCGCGGCACCGGGAACTGTTCCCCGTCTCGGTGACGCAGGAACTCAAAGGGCTGGCGATACTGTCGATCGTGTTCGCCCACATCTCCTACATGTTGGTGACGGACAGCAGATTTCTCTACCCGCTGTCGATCGCTGCCGGCGTCGGCGTCGACCTGTTCCTGTTCATTTCCGGTTTCGGACTGACGCTCGGCATGCTGCGCAAACGGTTGTCGCCGGCGCAGTTCTATCGCCGCCGCCTGAGCCGTGTGTTCATCCCGTTCTGGCTGGTGATCCTGCTGCTCTTCGCCGCAGACGCCGTGTTCCTGGGCAAGTACTACACGCCGTCCTACATGCTGCAGTCGTTCTTCGGCTGGTTCCCGCAAGCGCGCTCCTTCGAGGACGTGAATTCGCCGTTCTGGTACATCACCTGGATTCTCCTGTTCTACGCGCTGTTCCCGCTGCTCTTCTCCTCGCAGCGGCCATGGCTCAGCGCGCTCGCGCTGGCCGTGATCGCGAACGTGCTGGCAATTACGGATCCGCTGCAGATGCAGTCGAACTGGCTGCATAGACTGCACACGAACGCGTTCTCGCTCGGGATGATCGCGGCTTGGCTGCTGCAGTCCCGGCCTGCGATGGCCGCCACGCTGCTCCGGTTGCGCGACGACGAGCGGCGCTGGCCCCGTCTCCTCGCTGCAAGCGTGGCGCTGCTGGCTGCGCTTTGCATCGTGCCCTTCAATTCGGCGCGCGACTGGCCGCGGCTTGCTGAGGTGCTGCTCGCGGCCGGTTTCGACCCTGAATTCTTCGTCCAGCAAGCCGTGGGGCTACTGACAATGACGGCACTGCTGGTACTGTTCATGATGAAACGCCGCGACAGCCTGCTGCTGCATCTGTTCGGCGTCTATTCCTACGAGATCTACCTGCTGCACTGGCCGCTGATGTCGCGCTATGACCGGTTCTATGCGCTACTGCCGGCCTGGCTCGCGACCCTGGCGTGGCTCGCCGCGTTCATCGCTTGCGGTTGGGTCGTACGCCGGATGGTGACGCCCGTCGAGGCCCTGGTCGACCGCAATCCGGGGCCCAATCCCGGACGCTAGCGATCGCCTGCGATACCGATAGATGCTCGATACCGAGGTGCACGCCGACGAGCACCCGATCAGTAATCTGAATGCGTCTTGGTATGCGGCTGGAACCATCAGGCAACCAGGCGCAAGTGCAGCCTTCGGGGTAGCCTGCGGCTGGGGTAGAAACCGTCGAAGAAAAGGATGTGGGCTGGTGCCCCTCGCCGACAGCCCCGCACCGGTCAGAAAGCCACTGGCCCGAATCCGCTCGGCGGCCGACGGTGCTGGGTGGCCTGTTCATAGGCGTAGGCATAGCGGATCAGCGTCCCTTCGCTAAACGCGGGTCCCAAGAAGCTCAGGCCTGCCGGCAGCGCGTCTCGGGCAAACCCCATCGGCACGGTAATGGCCGGCCACCCGGTCTGGGGCGAGAGGATCTGGCTGTTGTCCCCGGCCGGGCTATCCAGGTCGCCGACAAGGCGCGGTGGGTTGGACCACGTCGGATACACGATAGCATCGAGGTGAGCGGCCGCCATCGCTTGCACCAGCGCCGCGCGAAACGCCTGCTTGGGCGGATCGGTATAGACATCTGGGCAGGGGCTGCGCCGGTCATCGGCACTGGTGGGTGGCTGCAGCGCCGACTTCAGATCGGCTTCTATGGACGGGAGATACAGTCCGGAAGCCACGATTTGCGCGAGCGTATGGTACGGCGCGTTTTGCCCCCGTGTTGCTAGGTAGTGGTCTACATCGGCCTGGAAATCACCACACCAGAGCGTGGCGGTCAGGTTCTCATAGTCGGGTACATCGAAGGGGTCGACGATCTGCGCTCCCTGCGCGGTCAGATCGGTGAGGGCGCGCTGCATAAGCCGCTGGATCTCCGGGTCCGTGGTCGATGCATCGAGGTAGCGGCGGAAGACGCCGATGCGGGCACCGCGTAATCCATTCCGATCCAGAAAACGGGTGTAGTCCGGGGGCACCTGCCCGTTGGCATGCGCGGTCGCGGGATCCAATGGGTCAGCGCCGGCAACCACATTCAACACAGTCGCCACATCGGCGACCGTGCGGCCCATCGGGCCACCGACGTCGTTGTGCCCAAACAGAGGAATGATGCCGCGGCGACTGGTCAGGCCCATGCTGGGACGCAGGCCGACCAAGGCTGCGTGGGAGGAGGGGCCCCGGATGGAGTTGCCGGTATCCGAGCCCAGACCAATGGCGCCGAGGTTGGCCGCCACCGCGGCCGCCGTGCCGCCGCTGGAGCCTGCTGGGACGCGGTCGAGTGCGTAGGGGTTGCGCGTAATACCGGCGATCGAACTTTCCGTCTTGTAGGGGGAGAACGCCCACTCCGCCATATTCGATTTTGCCAGCACTACAGCACCCGCTGCGCGCAGGCGCTCGACCATGGCCGCATCCGTCGTTGGGATGAAACCTTTCAGGGCCAGTGACCCCGCTGTCGTCTGCAAGCCTTTGGTCTCGTAATTGTCTTTCACAATCACCGCGACACAGTGGAGTGGTTGCAAGTGACCCGTTCGTCGGTACTGCCGATCCAGTTGATCTGCATCGGCTAGTGCAGCCGGGTTGACGTCTACCAGGGCGTTTAAACGGGTGGGCTGGTCATAGGTGGCGATCCGCGCCAGGTAGCCGGCGATCACGCTATGGCAAGTGACTTTATGGGTCCTCAATGCATCCTGCAGCGAAGCGATCGTGGCTTCCTGCAGGTCGAATGAGTTGGCGCGGGCCGCATGTGCTGCCGTGTTGGTGAGGCACCACAACAGGGCGATCAGACACAGTCGATTTGTTTTCATCAGGGCCTCTGGGGTTAGGGGGCAGACTGCGTCTTATAATGGCCGGAACAGATGGCGACCGAGGATAGGGACTGATTCGCATGAAGCCGCCGCAATTTCCCTTGCGGCGCTAGCGGGTGTAGCTCAGGATCATGGTCGATCACTCGCAGATCTGCTTTTCGACTTGACGGATGAAAGGTGATCGCCTCATGCATCTTCACTTGATCGTATCTGTCTTGACGGGCATTTTCCTGGTTGTTGGAGCCCCGCCCGGTAACGCGTATGCGACAGCCACCCAGGCAGACGCTGTCTTCCTTGACGGAAATTTCTACACCGCAAATCCAAAGCAGCCCTGGGCCTCCGCAGTCGCCATCCGGGGAGATCGCATCCTTTACGTAGGCGACGAGACCGAAGCTGCCAAGTTCGTCGGACCCGGCACCACGCAACACCGATTGGGAGGGAGGCTCGTTCTACCCGGGCTGATCGATGCGCACACCCATCCGGGTTTGGTCGCCTTATCAACCGGCGGCTTATCAATCGACGATGCAGAAACGAAACCCGAGCTGTTGCAGGCGATCGCGAAGGTGGTCGCGAGGCACCCCGATCGTCCCGTCTTGATGGGTGGATCCTGGCGCAATGAACTCTTCGGCGAGAGCGGCCCGCACAAGCGCGACCTCGACCGCATCGAGTCGTCGCGACCCCTCGTCTTGTACGATTCATGGGGACACAGTGTCTGGGCCAATACCCGGGCATTGGCGATGGCTGGTGTTGGGCGCAACACTCCGGACGTGATCCCCGGTCTCGCCTTCTACCAGCGAGACAAAGACGGCGAAGCGACCGGCTGGATTACCGAATCGGCAGCGTCGGTCTTCGTGAAGAACTTCCAGGGAATGACACCCGCGGTCGAGCAGGCTCTGATGAGCTTCCTCGAGTATCTGAGAGACCAGGGTGTCACCACCGTCTGGGATGCGGGGAATTTCGGTTGGGACGAGGAAGTTCTTGCCGTGATCTCCCGTTGGGACCGGGAAGGCGTGCTGCCCCTGCGGTATCACGGCACCTACACGCTCTTCTTGCCCGATGACCTGCCCCATGCCGTCGCAACGCTGAAGCGGATGCAAAAGGCCTACGGCAGCGACCGGGTGCGGGTCGACACGTTGAAAGTGTTTCTCGACGGTGTCATCGAGACGCGCACGGCCGACATGTCCAAAGACTACCTGGACACCCCTGGCAATAGCGGCCACTCGTTGCTGAGCCAGGCGCAGCTGCGCCAGTTGATTCTCGATCTAAACGCCGAAGATCTCGACATGCACGCGCACACGATCGGAAATCAAGCGGTCAAGACGATGCTGAATGCGGTAGAGGAGGCGCGCGCGTCCCTATCGGAGCCGCTCCGGACACGCGTGACGCTGTGCCATCTCCAGACAGTGGACGATTCGGACTTCAACCGCTTCAAGGATCTCGGTGTGATCGCTTCCTTCACGCCACACTGGCATGGTGGCGATGAGGCCGAGGTGATGAAATTCGCGATTGGCGACGAGTCAAAATCACAGATGCGCGCTCAGCCTCTGATCAGTGATGGCGCGGTGGTCACCTTCTCGAGCGACATCACGACTGCAACCGAGTGGACCTCCGACCGCGCCAACCCTTATCTGGGAATGCAGATCGGACACAACAAGCAGGACATCGAAGGCGGAGCCCAGGCGACCCTGACACCACCACGTAGCGAACGCCTTCGCCTGGACTCACTGGTCGACGGCTACACGCGAAACGCCGCGTTCCAGCTGCGCCGGGCGGATCAGCTGGGTTCGATCGAAGTGGGCAAGCGAGCAGATCTCGTCGTGCTCGATCGCAACCTGTTCGAGATCGATCGCTACGACATCCACAAGGTGCGCCCCGTGTCCGTGTGGCTGGATGGCAAGCAGGTGTACGGAGAGCTTCCCTAACCATGGTCTCTCATTGGGGCGAGCGCATCCCGGAAGTAATGTGATGTGCCACCGGCGGCGCACCAGGCCCAGATCAACCCCTAGGCAACACTCTCCGCGCGGCGGCGAGGATCACAAACGTTGATCAGCGCTCCCGTCCGGCGATAGCGTGCTCACGTAGCGTCCGATAATCCAGACTGTTCTTTCGAACAATGCGGTGGCGCTGAAAAGCGCATCGAGCATCTGTTGCCCCGTGTGCGAGGCCTCGTCGAGCCAGCGCTTGCGCAGGGAATCCATGGTGCTGCTGCGATCTCCGGTGAGCTGCTGCAGCATGAAGAGATCATCCGCACTGCCCGTGGCCGCGCATTCATGCAGCGTCGACAGCAGGAAGTGGGCGGACTCGCGGATGCCTGCTCTGATCCCGAGGCAGAACTCCCGGTTGGGATCCTCGAGTGCGGGAATTCTCTGCAGTGCGACCTCGAGTTCCAGCACTGCGCCCGAGAGATCGCCCACCAGCCGCTGCCGGTTCTGCAGCGCCAGCAGGCGCTTGACGGTTGAACTCTCATGCGGATAACTGGCGAGTGTGCCGAGGGAACGGCTGATCTCCTCCGATACTGCAGCATCCGCTGCCGCGAGTTCCCGAGCAGCTAAACCATAGGCCGTGGTGGTAACAGCACCCTCTTCCGGGTTGGGATCCGCCTCCGAGAGGTATGCGCCCAGGTGTTCCAGCAGACCGGTCTGTTCCAGTTCCGCCAGATCCATCGCAGACTCCGCATCGCCCAGAGTCTCCTCACTCAGGTAGCGCGGCTTCGAGAGTGTCTCTCGCCGGGTAAGCGGCGACATCCGGGCCGCAACTCGGAGCAGGAACGGAGCAAGTACGTTGCCGAGGAGGACGCCGGCGAACTGCGTGAGCAGGAAAGCCCATGCGGCTTGCAGCGCGGTCACCGGTGTGAGCACCGCCAGCAGCGCGAGGACAAGTGGCACGGCGGCCGTTTTCTCCAGCACCAGCAGCGCCAGCATGAGCAGCGATCCGAGCGTCTTGGATATCGCCTGGATCACCGCCAGCTGCCGGGCTGCCCCCTTGCTGGAAGCCGACAGAAGCAAGGCACCGAGCCCGGATCCCGCCGAGGCGCCGAAAATGATCAGCGTGGTTTGCTCCAGCGTGAGCAGGCCGGCAACGCTCATGGTCACGGCAATTGCAGAAACTGTGGACGAGGACTGCAGCAACATCGCAACGACGAGCGCCACGATAAAGAGCAGGCTGTCGAAGCGGGCGGTCAGGAGCAACATGTGGCGGAAGTCTTCCGAGTCCCGCAACGGAATCGCGCCCGCGTGGAGCAGTTGCAGCCCCAGAAATACAAGCCCGACGCCGAGCATGGCACCGGCGATGTGACGGTACCGCGTCGAGTTGTCGATATCGAAAAAATACGAGACACCGATCAGGCCAAGCAGATAGAAAACGGGAATCCGGATGTCCACGGTGGAGGCCAGCACGAGCGCAGATGTGCCCACGTTGGCCCACGCCACAATCGGCACGGCCTGAGCCACGCTCATGAGGTTGGCCGCAATCATGTTGCTCAGGATCAGTGTGATCGCGCTGGAGCTTTGAGTGATGGCCCCCGAGAGGACGCCGAGTGCGCTACCGCGCCATGCTGAGGAGACGCTCGAAGCCACGAGTTGCCGCAGTCGCGGGCCCGACAGAAGTCGCAGGTTGGCGCCGATCATCTTCACGCCGACGAAGAACAAGCCCAGACCACCGATCAGCGGTCCGAGGATTTCCTGCAGTACGGAAGCGGTATCTTGCACAGCTACACGGGTCTCGGGAGCTCAGGCTTGCAGGGATGGCAAGTCCGTTCTGGACCCCTCCGCGCAGCTTAGCGTTAGATTGTTTCTGCATCGTTACAGCACGTTGGCATTGCGACTTGAAACCGCCAGGAATTTAAATGGGGTCAGACCCCATTTAAATTCACGGAGGCCGCTCACCCGATCGCCGACAGCCCCAGCAATGCCAGTGTCGGTTTGCCCTCTTCCTTTGCGAGCGCCTTGTCCACCGTGAACGTCGCCTGCCAGTCATTCAGCCCCTGTGGGTCTACCAGCACCTGCGCAACCGTCCACGTACCGGTGTGTTCATCCTGCGTGACGTAGGTGCGCGTGTGGTTGCGTGCGTCCGGATCCAGCAAGATCCGCTCGTGCTCCGCGTAATAGGGTTCCATTGCCACGCGCAGATCTTCTGCGGCCCACGGCGACACCAGCGCTGCCGCCGTGTCGTAGCGATGGGTGGAAAGCGCGCGCAGGAAGTGGAAGACCTCGATGCGGATAAGAGCGGTGAACTCGCGCTTGTTCTTCGTGATGTCGATTGCCTGGAGCGCTGGAGCCACATCGTCCGCGACGGCTTGCAGCTCGGGATGCTTCATCCGCTCCCATTCATCGAGCAGACTGCTGTCGATGCCGCGCAGCAGCCCTCCCAACCAGTCTTCGATCTCCTGCAGATCCTCGTTCTTGAACGCAGGCGGCACCGTCTGCGCCAGGACCTTGTGCACACTGGATACGTGTCTCAGCAGTACGCCTTCGGAGCGCTCGATGTCATAGAGCTTGATGTAGTTGGCGAAGTCCGCGTAGTCCTCCACCATCTCGCGCACGATGCTCTTCGGCCGGATGTTTTCCTGGCCGACCCAGGGGTGCTTCAGCAGGAACGCAGCGAAAGTGCCATAGATGAATTCGCGCTGCGGTTTCGGATACTCGAGTTCGTCCAACTTCGCGATGCGAACTTCGTACTCGATGCCCTGCTGCTTCATCTCTGCCATCTTTTCCGTCTTCAACGCATCGAGCTGGCGACGCAGGATGATGTCCGGATTCTCGAGGATGGATTCGATCAGCGTCAGCACGTCAAGCGGGTAACTGGCGCTCGCCATGTCGAGCAAGGTGAGCGTGTCGAGCAGGTAGAGC
>CAJADV010000548.1 GCA_903938575.1 uncultured Gammaproteobacteria bacterium | reverse complement strand
GCGTGCTGCCGTACTTCAACGAGGTGCAGGTGGGCGGCTCCGCCTCCACGGCGTTCTACGACCTCTCCTCCATCCAGGTGCTGAAGGGTCCGCAGGGAACCCTCTTCGGCCGCAACTCCACGGGCGGCGCGGTGCTCATGACCACCGCCAAGCCGGGCGACGAGCTCGGCGGCTACGTGAGTGGCTGGCTCGGTGACTACCAGAACCGCAAAGTAGAAGCCGCCATCGACGTGCCGATCGGTCCCGAGACAGTGCTGCTGCGAGTCTCGGGCTATTACCAGGAGGCTGACGGCTTCCAGAAAAACATCCGCACCGGCGACCGCGGCGGGGACATCGACCGCAAGAACCTGCGTGTCAGCCTCACGCTGAACCCGACCGACAGCATCTCCAACGAGTTCGTGCTCGATTACGCCGATGTCGGTGGCAACAGTATGGTGAGCGTTGCCTACAACACCGTGCCGCTGGGTTCGAGCTTCGTACCCACGCAACTTCTCTACTCGCCCGGCCTGGATACCGCTTTCGCCACGCCCGGCCTGTGGGACCTGTTCCTCGCAGCCCACCCCGGCACCGATCCGGAAGGCTTCGAGGCCTCCGTGGCGAAGCAACGCGAGCGCGGCCCCTTCAAGATCAACTCCGACGCGCCCAACATCCGCGAAAACGAGAACTACGTGATGTCGAACATCACCAGTTTCGAGCTGAGCGACACCCTGAAGATCCGCAACATCATCGGCTACACGGACCTCGACTCCCAAATCGCCTCGGAATTCGACGGCACGGAATACCCGGCGGATTCCGGCGGCGACATCGGCCGCATCGGCAACCTCAAGCAGTTCTCGGAGGAGCTCCAGCTGGTGGGCGAATCCGCTGGCGGCGCACTCTCCTACGTGGCGGGCCTGTATTACTCGGACGAAGAGGACAACACCTACTCGTTGAGCCAGATCGTCGATCTGAGCCCGATCGCTCCGGTAACCAAGCAGATCAACAACGGCAAGACCACCAACGAGACCAAAGCGGTCTACGCGCAAGGCACGCTCGACATCGGCGAGATGACCGGCGTCGACGGCCTGAGCGTCACCGCAGGCGCCCGCTATTCCGAAGAAGACGTGGAATTCAAGCACAAGGCTGACGACGTCTATATCGCCAACCCGGTGCCCGAGGGCGCGGTCTTCGAGAACCCGCTGTCCGACACCTTCGAGCAGGTGAGCTGGACCCTCGGCCTGCAGGAGCAACTGAGCGATGATCTGCTGCTCTACGCCGTTACCCGGCGCAGCTACCGCAGCGGCGGCTTCAACTACTTCGCCCCACCGCTGGCCGGATTCGGCAACGAAGGCGGCGCCGAGTACCAGGAAGAGAAAGCGACCGACTTCGAAGTCGGCGCCAAGTGGGAAGGTACCGCAGGCGATGTGCCCGCGCGCCTGAACATCGCTCTCTACACGATGAAAATCGAAGACATCCAGCGCTCCAATTACGTCTCGATCTTCGGCCAGCTGGCGGGCATCACCGTCAACGTGCCGGAGTCCGAGATCAAGGGCGTGGAAATCGACGGCATCATCAACCCGACGCAGTGGCTCAGCCTCGGCGCCAGTGTTGCCTACACCGATGCCCAGTTCACCGACAGCGCGGTCGCCGTGCTGCAGAACCCGGAAGTCGATTTCGGACCGTACCCGGATCAGCCCGACTGGTCGGGCTCGGTATTCGCGGACCTGTCATTCCCGATCACCGACGGCCTCGAGGGCTCGCTGCGCGCAGACGTCTACAGCCAGACTTCCTCGTACTTCTCCTCCACCGCAGACACCCTGAACCCGGGCTCCAAGATCGATGGCTACACGATCACGAACTTGCGGCTCGCCGTGGAAAGCGAGGATGGCGGCTGGACGGTGGCGGCCTACCTGAAGAACGCTTTCGACGAGACCTACTACGTCGGCGGTATCGGCTTTGCGAGCCTCTTCGCGGTGAACACCGTGATCCCGGGTGCGCCACGCACCTATATGGTCGAGGCACGCTACAAGTTCTGATCCGGGGCCTTACCGGATCGAACCCAGGCGCTGTCGGAGCAAAGTGCTCCGGCAGCGTCTCGCGGGTCCCGCGGCCCGCAGTATTCGCACGCGATCACGGCGGGCATGATGCTGCCGTGACCACTACACGGGAGACTCACCCATGGGCATGCCCTCATTCCGGCTGGACGGGAAAGTTGCGCTCGTAACCGGCGCGGGCAGCGGGATCGGCGCGGGCATCGCGCAGGGTCTTGCAGCATTCGGTGCCGCGGTCGGCTGTGTGGACATCTCCGCAGCCGGACTCGATGCCACCGTGCAGGCCATCACGACCGCAGGCGGGCGGGCCATCGCCTTGCCCGCGGATGTGCGCGACGAGGCGCAGATGGAAGCGGCGGTGGCGAGCATCGAGGCCGCCTTCGGCCGGCTGAACGCAGCGCTGAACTGCGCTGGCGTGCACGACAACGCGCCGGCACTGGAGATGTCGCGGGCGCAATGGCAACGCGTGCTCGACACCAACCTGAGTGGGGTGTTCGTCTCATCGCAGGCCGAGGGCCGCGCCATGCTCCGCAACGGCGGTGGCAGCATCGTCAACATCGGCTCGATATCGGCGCATATCTGCAACCGCGGCCTGCCGCAGGTGCACTACAACGCCGCCAAGGCGGGCGTCGCACACCTCTCGCGCTCACTGGCCCTCGAGTGGGCGCAGCAGGGCGTGCGGGTCAACGTGATAAGCCCCGGATACACCGCCACACCCATGGCGAGAAAGCCCGAGGTCTGGGAGATGGTCAAACACCTGGTCAACGACATTCCCATGGGACGGATGTGCGAGGTCGATGAACTGGTCGGGCCCGCCGTATTCCTGCTGAGCGATGCCAGCTCCTATTGCACCGGCATCGATCTGGTGGTCGATGGAGGCGCCATCCGGTGGTGAGCCCGGACCGCAACGGGCATGCACTCGCCGTGCGGTGGGACCCATGAGCCTCGCAGGTCAGCCCCAGCAGCGGCTCGTCGATGCCATCGCGATCGCGAACATCCCCACGCTCGCATGCCTGCTGCTGCAACTGACGGGTGAGCGGCGCTGGATAGAGCCGCCTTACCAGCCCACGCGCACGCGCGGCCTGGATGACAACGATACGGGCGGGCTTCCGGCAGCAACGCAGGACGAGATCCGCGCAGCTGCAGTCGAGGCCATTACCGAGTGGATGCATGGCAAGACTCCCGC
>CAJADV010000547.1 GCA_903938575.1 uncultured Gammaproteobacteria bacterium | reverse complement strand
TACTCCCTGCCGATCCTGCGCCCGCACGCCTTCACGCTCGGCGGTCTGGACACCTTGCCCACCGGAGAAGTGCTCACACCCGACGGTGCCGTGGTACCCGGCTTGTATGCCGCGGGCCGCACCGCCGCGGGGATACCACGCACCGGCAAGGGCTATGCGAGCGGCATGTCGGTGGCAGATGCGACCTTCTTCGGGCGTCTTGCCGGACGCAGCGTGGCAGCGAACACACCGGCCTGAGCAGTACGCCGGCCCAACACACCACGCCTCTGGAGGCCAGACATGCAGGATCTGCAAGACCGTGTTGCCGTAATCACCGGAGGTGCGAGCGGCATTGGCCTCGCGCTCGGGAAAGCGCTTGCTGCCGAGGGCATGCAGGTGGTGCTGGCCGATATCGAGCAAGGCGCGCTGGATGCCGCCGTGGATGCGCTGCGCAGCACGGGGGCGAGCGTGAGCGGATACCATTGCGACGTCGCCGATGGCGCATCCGTGGAGGCTCTGGCCGCGTCGGTGTATGCGCAGCACGGCGCCACGCACCTTCTCTGCAATAACGCGGGCGTCTTTACCGGCGGCTTGTGCTGGGAGGGTAGCGAGGCCGATTACCGCTGGGTGCTGGGCGTGAACCTCTGGGGCGTGGTGAACGGGATTCGCGCCTTCGTGCCGCGCATGATCGCCGGCGGCGCCGAAGGCCACGTGCTGAACGTGGCATCCATGGCGGGTTTCACCGCGATGCCTTTCGCCGGCATTTACCACACCAGCAAACATGCGGTGGTCGGTCTCTCCGAGTCGCTGTTCCACGATCTCTCGTTGCAGGCGCCACAGATCGGGGTGTCGCTGGTCTGTCCCGAGATGATCCGAACCGCAATCGGGCGCTCGGACCGCAATAGGCCCGCAGAACTCAGCGGCGCAAACGATACCCCGCAGACCGAGGCACGGCTCTTCGTGGAGGACACCATCCGGCAAGCGGCACTGGAGGGCCTCGATCCCACCGTGATCGCCGCGCGGAGCGTCTCGGCAATCCGCGAGCGTCGCTTCTATGTCCTGGGCGAAGGCGGCTGGATGGACCTTGCCCGTGGCCGCATGGAAGACATCACGGCCGGCCGCAACCCGGTGCTGCGGGCTCCCGGCTGAATGCGTCCCGGACGACCGGGAATTGCCGGAGGCTGCCCTTAGCGTACTGTCACCTGCGGCGCGTTGTGGCAGCGGAAGCGCTCGCCCTGGACTGATGCCAGGCCAACACTCGCCTGGAGCACTTCATGAACGCCGCACTTCCAGCCGACGGCCCCGCGCTCTGAGCGAGGCGCATCACTGCGGCAGCGCGAAAGCCACCACCGCATCCCCGAGCATCTCCGGCAGCCGCTCCGGCCCCGCCGCGGCCCAGGCCAAAGGCCCGTGGCCACCCGCGGCAATCGCCACGAACTGGCGTCCACCGGGACGGGCGCGGTACGTAACGGGCGTGGCCTGCGCCGGCGCCGGCAAGGCATGACGCCAGAGCTCCTCGCCATTGCTGACGTCGAAAGCGCGGATATAACCGTCCATTGTCGCGGCGATGAACCCGAGCCCTGTAGCGGTCTGGATGGAGCCCCCGGCGATGGGCCCGCCCCAGTTGAAGGCATCACCCACCCCGAGCGGGGCTAGATTGCGCAGTGTCCCCAGCGGTTTCTGCCAGCGCAATTCTCCCGTGGCGAGATCGATCGCGCTGAGCGTTGACCACGGCGGCGCCACGCAGGGCGTGTTCCACGGCGAGAGCAGTGCGCCGCGAATCACCACGTATGGCGTGCCTTCCTGCGGGTTCATACCCACCTGATCGGGTGCGGCGCCGGGGCCGCCGAGAGAACTGCGCGGCGCCAGACGCACGGTGTAGGCGGCTTTCATCGAGGCCACCAGCATCAGCCCGGTTGCGGGGTTCACCGACACCGAACCCCAGTTCACACCACCACCGAGCCCGGGATATTCCAGCGTGTCCTCGAGGTCTGGCGGGGTGAAGATGCCCTCGGTGCGCAGCTTCGCGAAGGCCTCGCGGCAAGCCTTGCGATCAATCGGTGTCAGCCCCCAGACATCGCTTTCCTTCAGGCCATAGGGGTGCAGGGGCGCAGGCAGCGTGGGAAAAGGCTGGGTGGGCGATGTGGTCTCGCCAGGAACCCGACTCTGCGGCACGGGGCGCTCCTCCACGGGAAACAGCGGTGCACCGGTCGCACGATCAAGCAGGAAGAGGTGCCCGGTCTTGGTGGCAGCGATCACTGCGGCCCGGGATCCCGCCGCTCCGTGTTGCTCGAACAACACCGGCTGGGACGCCACATCGTAGTCCCAGACATCGTGATGCACCGTCTGGAAATGCCAGCGTGGCGCGCCGGTGGCTGCATCGAGTGCGACCACGGAGGTGCCGTAGAAGTCCTTGCCCGCGCGCTCCGCGCCGCCGTAATGATCGGGCTGCGGATTGCCGGTAGGCAGGAACACCAGTCCACGTTGCGGATCCGCCGACATCTGTCCCCAGACGTTCGGCGTGCCGCGTGTGAAGTTCGCGCCTCCTGCGGCCGCCGCGGCATCGACGGGCGTAATGGCTGGCGGGACCGGATCGAAAGCCCAGCGCAACGCCCCGCTGCGCACATCGAAGGCGCGCACCACCCCGGGTGGGGCATCGACGCGCTGACCGTCCTG
>CAJADV010000546.1 GCA_903938575.1 uncultured Gammaproteobacteria bacterium | reverse complement strand
GGACGTGGATCGGGGAGATAGCGGAACAGGGGTTGTCCGCGAAAACTCCACTGCAACTCGCCTGTGCTGCGCGTGAGGAGTTTCCAGTCACCGCGGGCACGTGCCGAGGCCGGGGCCGGCAGCGGCTGCCAGATGCGCAGGCAGGCTTCGTCGCAATCACCGGCGTTGCGCCAACCCTCGCGGACATAGACCGAGAATCCGCGCTCCGTACGCAGCACGCGGCCATGGCGGGTGCTGGTGACCGTGAAGCCCGGTGGCAGATCCGCGACGGGCCCCACCGGCTGACGCAGTACGGGATAATCGAAACGCCCGTTGCCCGTGTAACCCCCGATCACGTCTCCTGGCCGCCGGTCCAGCACCGAGGTGTAGAGCGCTGCACCATCAAGCGCCCACTGCCTGCGGCCGTCCTTGCGCGTGATGATGCTCCAGCGGCCAACGTCCTTTGCGCCCTCTTCGGCGAGCGCGGGTGGCCACACATCGGTGCAAGCGGGCCGGGTGTCAGATTCCGGCATCAGGAGGCCGGGCGGATAGGGGCTCATCAATCCACCGCTGAGACGCACGGGTTCGGAGCCGCAGTTCGATTCGCCCCGCGGATCACCGGTGATGCCGTTACGCATCACCTTGAAGGGCCAGCGGTAGAGCGTGTGTCCCTTCGCGTCGGCGAAAACAGGGCCGTCGATCACCGTGCGCTCGACGCCGAAGCCCCGCGGCATGGGCTCGGGAATCCAGGCCTCCTTGCCGGAACCTGCCGCAGCAGCATCCGTGCAGGCCAACAGCAAAACCAGGACTGCGAATGAAGCGCGCATCATCTGGACCCGCCGTTTGCCGCTGCAACCGCTGGCGTGGAGGCCGGCAGTTCGAACTGCTCCTCGGCGGGATCCCGCTCAGCGGGCATCCCGCGGTAAGGCGCGGCGATGCGGCGGCGCGTGAGTGCCTCGGCGTACTCGGCCGGATCCGGCTCGATGATATTCACCTGCGTGAAAACTGTGGCAAGCGCGCCCGAGATGGCGCGGTTGCGACCCGTTTGCGAATCCGGCTCGGCATCGGCAAGGCGTCGCATCGCCTTGTAGATCGAGGGGGCCGACGAGTTGCCGTAACTCTGGTAGTGCGTGCTCCAGTTCCTGATCATGTGGAGGTACCAGGTTTCGATGTCGACGTAGCCACCGATCAGGCCGGTGGCCGCGGTGGGCGCGAGCGTCAGTTCGAGTCGCGCCTTGTACATGTACTGGTCCGACGGGAAATAGAAAACGTCCCAGGGGTAGAGAAGATCCACCGGCTCCGTGCGTAACACGCCGCCGGAAATACGCCCATGCATCTCGCGGATGTAATTGGCGCCCCGGCGCAGATCCACTCGCTGCGTACCGCCCGGTACGGCCTTCAGCCCGCCCGCATCCACCAGCACCTTGTCACGGCCCCGGAAGATGCGCACCTCAACCGCGTCGTCGTCCTTCAGGCTGTCGACACCACCGAGCTGCACCACCACGCGGTTGTAGTTCTCGCGCAGCACCATCTCGTCTTCGAAGAAACGGATCGGGCCGTCGGGCCCGCGGTAGTTGGCCGTGCAGCCGAGCACGCGGTGCATCTGGTTGTCGATGCCGCCGTGCCCGTCGGGGCTGCGGAAGTCCTCGGGACCGGCGATGCCGTCAAGATCCAGGCCCGGCGCCACCGGACCCTCCCCCTCGCGATAGACGAAGGGCTCGGCCGCGATAGTCGGGTGGAATCCGTCGATCTCACGGCGCAGCTGTGTGCTCTCGAAACTGCGCTTGGTGCCGTTGTCGGGGAACAGCTGCTTGAACTGCTCGCGCGTGCCCTCGTTCAGCCCCTTGGGGCACTCCGCGGCACCGGGCGTGGACTGCATCGCCCAGCTCATGTTGGTGAGGACGTAGGCAATGCTGCCGCCCGTTGGCCGGTCGGGGCTGTCGGCATGTGCAAAGCCTGCGAGCAACAGGCCGAGCATCGGCAGGAGGCGGGGCGGGGGAGGATGTTTCACGGGATCAGAACTCCACGCGGGCAACGTCGGTGTGCAACCAGAAGGCCTTGTAGCCGGTGCGCTCGGACTGGAATTCGCCAAGAGACTCGGCGTTGGTATCGCCCGGCCCGGGATCGCCGGCGAAGGTATAGACAGGACGGTCACGGAAGGCCCACACCCGCAATACCCCCGGCGCGTCTGGCCCGGCGAAATGGCCGCTGCGGGGGTCTATAGAGACCACGCTCCACAGCGGTCCGCCCGAGCGGGAGCTGCCGGCGGCAAGCACGTAGGGAAAGTTCTTCAGGCAACGCTCCGCACTGCCGCCACCGCAGAGCCCCATGCGATAGGCCTGGGTCTGGCTGGGGTGGTCGCAGCCGAGCTGGTCCGGCGCGTCATCGCCACAGGTGTAGGTATAGATGGTCTTGCCCTGCGCATCTGCCAGCACCACGCCCGCAGGCGTCTGCTGGACGGTGAACTCGCGCGGCTGCGGCACCTCGCGCACGTAGACGGCATTCCAGCCGGGCACGTCCGTGCCCTCGAGACTGCGCACATGTGTGTCGGCGAGATGGCGATAGAGGGGGCGGCCGCGGAAAACCCACTGCCGCTCTCCGTCTGTGCGATCGACGATATGCCAGTCACCGCGGGCGCGTCCGGATGCGGGCGCCGCAAGCGGCTGCCATTCCTGCGCGCAGGCACCGATGCAGCGCGAACGGCCACGCCGATCGGCATCCGAGGTATACACGGTGAAGCCGCGCTCGGTGAGCAGTATCCGCCCGCGCAACGTGGTGTTGACCATGAACCCGGGCGGCAGATCGGGCTCGGGCGCGATGGGTTCACGCACGGCAGGCGAATCGAAGCCCTGCTCAGGCTTGTCGCCGCCCAGCACATCGCCGGGCCTGCGGTCGAGCACCGAGGTGTAGAGCGCCGCGCCGTCGTAGGCCCACTGCTGGCGACCGTCCTTGCGCGTGATGACGCTCCAGTTGCCAATGGGTTCGGCTCCGGCAGGCGCAAGCTCCGGCGGCCATACATCGGTGCAGGCGGGGCGGGTGTCGAGTTCCGGCAACACCAAACCACCCGGGTAGGGGCTCATGAGGCCTGCGCTTTCGGTGTATTTCACGCCGGTGCAAGCCGACTCGCCGCGCGCATCACCGGTGACGCCGTTGCGCATCACGCGGAAGGGCCAGCGGTAGAGCGTGCGGCCCGCCGCGTTGGCGAAGACCGGGCCGTCCATCGGCGAGGGCTCCACCCGGAAACCCGGCGGCATCGGCTCGGGAATCCACGCTTCGGTGCGCTCGGCAGCAAGGCCAACACTGCCCTGCGCGAGCGCCGCGCCCGCAATCGCCACCAGTACCAGGCGGCGCAACGCCCTCACACCAGGACCTCTCCCACCGGCTGCGAGGTGCTGTTGCTCTTGGTGCCCCACGAGGCCACGTCCACGCCCATCAGCTTGAGCGAGGTGTAGCCCACCCGGGTGGCCGCACTGCCCGCCCCGTCGATGTGCAGGCCGGTCTTCAGTTTTCCGCCCGCACGCCCCGCCGTGAACATGGGGATGTTGTCGATGGCGTGCACGCGTGCAAGTCCAGAATCAGTGCTGGCGTAGATCAGCATATTGTCGAGCAGCGTGCCGTCGCCCTCCGTCACCTTCGAGAAGGCCTCGACGAAATACGCCCACTCCTCGAGTGCACGACGCGTGAACCAGGAGGAAATCGGCTGGTAACCGATCTGGTGATCGACCGGCTCCTCGTGCGTGGCGGTGTGGTGGGGTTTCTCGTAGCCGGCCTTGATGGTGGAGGCAAAGGCCGCCGAATACGCCATGTTCACGACTCTCGTCTGGTCGCAGGCCACCGCCATGACGAGCAGGTCAGTGAGCATGCGATGGCGGCGGGATACCGTGTCGGAATCGATGCCGGGCGCCGGATCCGCGGCGGGCTGCGTCACGGGCACGCAGACGGCGATCGGATCGGGCTTGGTGAGCTGCTGGTCGAACTGACGCTCGAGATCGCGGAGCCCCGTGAAGTACTGGTCGAGACGCGCACGGTCGTCGGCGCCGATCACGGTCTGCAAGTCCTTCGTCTGGTCCATCACGCCCGAGAGCACGCTGCGCCGCGCCATCACGCGCGGGCTGGGCGTGAAGCTGGGGGCATTGGGGTCCTGGTAGTCGGCGCCGAAGATGCGCGCATACAGGTTGAGCGGAGAAGGCTCGGAGGCGTTTATGGAGTTGGCGTTCTCATAGCTGAAGCTGGTGCGCATGTCGCCGTTGGCAGTCACGCTCACACTGGGGAAGCGCGAGCTGCGCCCGATCTGGCGCGCGACGGACACGTCGATGGTCTCGCCGGGTTTGTCTTCGGCGGCGATGGGCGCCATGCCGGTGCGCGTCACGATCCAGCCCGTGTAGTGGCACAGGTTCGGCGCGGAATCGCGATAGGCATTGAAGTTGGTGTAGACGTTCATCTGCTGCTTCACGCGCCCGATCGCGGCGAGTTCCTCGGGCAGGTCAAAGCCCGGGCCCGTGGCGCTCGGCACGAAGACCTTGGCGTTCATGCCGAGGCCCCAGAACCAGGTGCCGAAGCGAAGCGGCATCGGCGCGCCGCTCGCCATCGCCGAGGCGTTGCTGTTCAGGAAGCAGTTCAGTAACGGCAGGCCTACCGTGACGGCGCCGCCCTTCAGCATGCCGCGCAGCACGCGACGGCGGCTCAGGCGTTCGAACTTCGAGGAACGGGTGATCATCGTCTTGCTCCTGCGGCCGCGCCGGCCGCTGCGGATGTTGCGACTGCAGGCGCGGCCGATCCCGCTGCAGTTGCAACCGCGGGATCGGTCACCATCGAGAAAGGCTGGCTCGTCGCGATCGTGCGCAGCAAATCGGGCAGGCGGTAGCCGTCTTCGGCGAAGTGCTCGCCGAGCCACGCCAGCACGGGCTTGTCGGCGGGCGTGGCGGGCCCGCCGGTGCCGTAGCTGTACACGCGCTTCACCAGACACGCGGGCAACAGCGGGTTATCACGCAGCACGCTCGCCAAGCCCGGCACGTCCTCGAAGGCCTTGCCATCGAGCGTGCCGCTCGCATCGATGGGCGCGCCTTTCTCTGTCTCGCGGTACTGGCCCGCGCCGTCGAAATGCTCGAGCGCGAGGCCGATCGGGTCGGTGATCTTGTGGCAACCGGCACAGATCGGGTTGCTGCGGTGCGCGCTGAGCTTCTCGCGCGCCGTGCGCAGCGTGGAGTCGGGATTCTCGACGATCGAGAAATCGACATTCGGCGGCGCGCGCGGCACCTGCTGGCACAGGAGCTTCTCGCGCAGGCCCTTGCCGCGCAGCGTGGCGGAACTGCGGCCCGGATGCGCGTGTACCGCGAGAAAGCTGATCTGCGTGAGGAGCCCCACCCGCTGGCTGTCAGGCGGGCTGGTATAGGGCGTCCAGCCCGGCGGGGCGGGCACGCCGTAGAGCACGGCAAGCGCGGGCGAGATGAAGGTGTCACGCGTGGTGAAGAGATCGCGGTAATCGCGCTGGCGCACCAGCAGGTGATCGACGATGGTGCGCAGCGTCTGCTCACGGGCGTCCTCTACGGTCTCGCCGCTGAAGGCCGGGTAAATGGCGGGATCCTTCGCTAGCACCGCAAGGTCATCGAAACGCAGCAGGTCATCGAAAAAGGCGCGCACGCCGGTCTCGAGTCGGGGGCTGGCGAGCATGCGGTCGAGGGTGCGTGAGAGCCCCTTGGCGTCGTGAAGCTCACCGCGCTCGGCGGACTTGAGGAGTTCCTCGTCAGGGCTCGCGTTCCACAGGAAGAAACTGAGACGGCTGGCAAGCGAGTAGCCGTCAAGGCGCCGCAGGCCCGGGTGCGAAGGGTCGGGTTCGCTGCGCTCGATCATGAAAAGCGTCTCGGGCGAGAGCAGCAAGCCTTCAAGCGCAACGCCGAGGCCGGCGTGAAAATCGTGCAGGCGGTCGGCGGCTTCCCCTGCGGTGGCCACCAGCGCGGCCTGCTGCTCGCGGGTGGGTGCCCGCCGGTGCAGCAGCCTCGCCACGGGCACAAGGAAGCGCGCGGCGCAGCGGGCATCGGCTGCATCCTCGTGACGCGGGCTGCAGGGCACGAGGAAGCCGCGGTTGGCCGGGCTCACCACCGCGGTGGCAATAGCGCCCGCGGTACGCTGGAATTCCTGCATCTGCCCGATCGTGACACCCGCGGCGGCGGCGCCACTGGCGAGAAGTCCGTCGGTACGGCGGAAGGGCGCGAAGTGGCTGCTGATCGCGATGTCGGGCCCGAAAACATAACCCAGCGAGTTGAAGAACTGCTCCTGCGAGAGCAGCCGCATGCGTGCTTGCGAGGCCGCGGCTTCAGGGAGCACAGCCGCGACCGCGGGCACAGACGGGGCGGTGGCTGCAGACTCGCCGGCAAGCAGCGCGCCCAGCGCCAGCATGAAGACGAGCCATGGCTGTCGGTATCGCGGGAGCAGGCGGAAACGCGCCATCAGGTTCACCTTGCCGTTTCAGTCATGTCGCAGTGGCGACGAGGGGCTTCCTCGCCATCTCAAACCACGAGCCCGACTATGCCACACGGGCATTGGCGGAGACATACTGTAAAAAGATGAGTAACGCCGCATCCCGGGCAAAGCCACAGGCATAGGCCTGATGCGCAAAGGCTGGACGCAAAGAGCCCGCGACGTGTTTACTCGCACAACGCGGACTGGCGTCCGGAGCTCGCGCTTGGCGTACGGCCGTGCACAAAACGATCAACCCTCATCGGGAAACAGACCATGCCCAAATACCTGTTTGAAATCGACTACACCGCCGAAGGTTCCGAGGGGCTGCTGAAGGACGGTGGGACCAACCGCCGCAAAGCCCTCGAAAAGATGATGAAAAGCGCTGGCGGGAAGCTGGAGTCGATGTATTTCACCTTCGGCATCCGCGATGCCATCGCCATCGTGGACCTGCCAGACAACGCCACCGCGGCAGCCGTGTCACTCACGGTTAGCGCGAGCGGTGCGCTTGCCTTCAAGACCACCGCGCTGCTAACCGCTGCAGAAATCGACTCGGTGGTCAAAAAGAAGGTCAGCTACCGCGCCCCGGGCGGC
>CAJADV010000545.1 GCA_903938575.1 uncultured Gammaproteobacteria bacterium | reverse complement strand
TCGCGCCGCTCCACCGCCGTGTCGCAGCGCCAGCAGCAGCCATCAACCACCTGCTCGTTGGCGAGCACGGTCTGGTCCTTGGGGCACCAGTTCACGGCCGAGACTTTCTTGTAGGCGAGGCCCTTGTCGTAGAGACGCGTGAAGAACCACTGCTCCCAGCGGTAGTACGAGGGCTGGCAGGTGGCGATCTCGCGCGACCAGTCGTAGGCAAATCCCAGGCGCTTCAGCTGGGTGCGCATGTAGTCGATGTTGGCGTAGGTCCACTTCGCCGGTGCGGTGTTGTTCTGGATCGCCGCGTTCTCGGCCGGCAGGCCGAAAGCGTCCCAGCCCATCGGCTGCAGCACGTTCTTGCCCGTCATGCGGTGATAGCGGGCGATCACATCGCCCAGCGTGTAGTTGCGCACATGCCCCATGTGCAGCTTGCCGCTGGGGTAGGGGAACATCGAAAGGCAGTAGAACTTCGGTCGCGAGGGATCCGCCTGCACTTCGAAGGCGCGGGTCTGCTGCCAGAGTGCCTGGGTCTCTGCTTCGATGCGGTCGGCGTGGTAGAGCTCTTCCATGGAACGGGTGCGATGCCGGGTAAAAGGGGGAGGATACCCTACGCCCGCAGGCCCTCAAAACCCGGACCGCGCCATTAAGGAGCCTCCCGGTTCAATCCAGTACGCGCGGGTCGCGCCGCAGTTCGCGTCGTGCCATCGCCTCCCACAGGAACGGGAAGCCGTTGCCATCGGTCATGCGACCCATTGCGGTGGCAGTTTCCGGCGCGAGCGGGCTGCCCCCGCCCAACTGCTCCACGCGCCAGGCGAGGCGGCAACGCCACTCCAGAGTGATGGCCCGCAGATGCGCCTGGCGGATGTCGCGTGCCACCAGAAACACGCCGTGGTTTGCGAGTAGCGCCCATTTGTGTTCGCCAAGGGCCTCCACCGCAGCGCGTCCCGCTGCGGAGTCGTTCACGGTGCCTTGGTACTCGTCGTAGATCACCGGGTCGGTGTCGACCAGCGAAGAGGTCTGGTCGTAGATCGGCGGCACCCGCTTGCAGGCTGCCCACACCGAGCCCCACTCGGAGTGGTTGTGGATCACGAGGCGGGCGTCGTGTCGCAGGGCGTGCATATCGCGGTGCAGGTTGATGGCGGGCGTGACGTTCCACTGCCCGTCGAGAATCTGCCCGTTCGCGTCCAGCGTCAGGATGTCCGAGGCACACACCTCGTCCCAGGCGAGCTCCCAGGGGTTCACCAGCAGGGTGCCGTCGTCCATGCGGTAAGTGATGTGGCCGGCGATGTGGTCGTTGTAGCCCTCCTGGAAGAGCACCCGGCAGAGCAGGGCCACTTCCTGTCGCGGTGTGAGCGGCGGCAGTATCGGGTAGCGACCCGGGTTGGGGATCAGCGGCGCCAGGCGCTGCCAGTTCAGGCTTGGATCGGCGGGATTGGCACTCATGGTCGGCTACTCGGGTGATGGTTGTTTCAGGAGGCCAGCACGTCGGCCAGGGTTGTCATGCACTCGCGGGTGGCCGCTTCGCGCAGCAGCCCCATCCGCGTGCGGCGGAACAGCAGGTCCTCGGCGCTGCGCGCCTGTTCGTGGCGCAGACCCCAGGCCAGCGCGGCGAGCGTGGCGGGCATATCAGGGTGTACGGGTTCTGCCAATGCAGGCTGTTCACGCATGAGATCCCGCAGCGCCTGCGCCTCGGTGCCGTACGCCTGCAGCCATTCCTCGGGCGGCCAGGCGGCATCGTCGCGCTCCAGCGCACCGAACACGCGCAGGCCCTCGGTCACGCAGGGTCGCGGTGCAAGGCGCGCGATCTTCAGCGCGCGATCGACGCCATCCTCGGCCATTTTGCGGTAGGTGGTCCACTTGCCGCCCATCACGCTGACCAGGCCGCGCGGGCTCGCCTCAACCACGTGTTCGCGGCTGATTTTCTTGCTGTCAAGATTGTCGGTGCCGCCCGGGTGCACCAGTGGCCGCATGCCGGCGAACGAAGCCAGCACATCGCTGCGCTCGGGAACGCGCTGCAGGTAGCGGCCGGCGTTCGCGAGGATGAAATCGATTTCCTCTTCCGTGGGCTGCGGGTCGAGTTCAGCCCGCGGCATGGGCGTGTCGGTGGTGCCTACCAGCGTGTGTCCGTGCCAGGGAATCACGAACAGCACGCGGCCGTCGTCGGTGTGCGGCACCATGATCGCGTGCTCGCTCGGCTGGAAAGAGCGGTCGAGCACTACGTGCACACCCTGCGCGGGCTCGATCAGCGGCTTGGCACCGGTACCGTCCATCGCACGGATCTCGTCAGCGAAAATGCCGGTGCAGTTGATGACCACGCTGGCCCGGATGGCAAAGCGCCCTTCGCCTGAATCCTCCTGCACCATGGCGCCGCAAATCCGCTCGCCCTCCAGCAGCAGTTCATCGACACGCAGCCCGGTTGCGGCCACCGCGCCGAGTTCAAGCGCAGTCCGCAGCAGGCTGACGGCCATCCGCGCGTCGTCGAATTGCCCGTCGAAATACTCCACGCCGCCGCGCAGGCCTTCGCGGTGCGCGTTGGGAATGCGCTCGATCACCTCATCGCGATCGAGGAATCGGCTCGGCTTGAGATTCAGGCGTCCGGCGAGCGCGTCATAGAGCAGCATGCCGGTGCCGTAGAAAGGACCTTCCCACCACTGGTAGCTGGGCACCACGAAGGCCAGCGGATGCACCAGGTGCGGTGCGTTGCGGTGCAGCAGGCCGCGCTCGTGCAGGGCCTCGCGCACCAACCCGAACTCCATCTGCTCGAGGTAGCGCACGCCGCCGTGAACCAGCTTGGTGCTGCGGCTGCTGGTGCCCTTGGCCCAGTCGTGGGCCTCGACCAGTGCGGTGCGCAGGCCACGGCTCGCGGCATCCACCGCAACGCCAAGCCCGGTGGCACCACCGCCGATCACCAGTACGTCAAAGGTCTCGGACCGCAGTCGCAGCAGCAGCGCGGCACGCTGCCGCGCCCCCGCCGCGCGCGCCTCGCGCAACGCCGCTGTCGCAGCCGGGCTCCATGCCATCGTCCGGTCTCCTGTGCTCAGCCGTCGTCTTCTGACGGCTGCAGGCCGCGTCGTGCCAGCGCTGGCAGCAGCATCAGCAGGCACAGCCCGATCACCGGCCAGCAGCCAAGCCGGGCGAATGGTGTGAGCCCCTCGCGCGGCTGCACCTCGCCGCGAATCACCTCGCGGGTGAATTGCGCACCCCGCACCGTGATCCGGCCCTGGTGGTCGATCAGCGCCGAGATACCGTCGTTGGTCGCGCGCACCAGGTCGCGGCTGTTCTCCAGTGCGCGCATCTGTGCCATCTGCAGGTGCTGCCGTGGACCCAGTGAGGCACCGAACCAGGTGTCGTTGCTCACAGTGAGCAGCAGTGTGGCCCCCGCGAGCACACCGCCACGCACCAGTTCCGGGTAGACGATTTCATAGCACACCAGCGGTGCAATCGCGGTGCCCGCGCCGCGCAGCAGCGCCTGATCTGCAGGTCCGCTCGAAAAACTCGACATGGGCAGATCGAAGAAGGCGATGAGACCGCGCAGCGTGCTCTCGAGCGGCACGTACTCGCCAAAGGGCACGAGGTGGCGCTTGTGGTAGATCCCGGATTCGGCACCCAGCGCGACCACGCTGTTGAATGCCGCGTACCCGCGCCGCGAGGAAGGATCGTCCTCGCGGCTTGGCAGGCCAAGCAGCAGCGTGCTGCCGCCTGCTGCTGCCTGCGTGGCCTGTTCCGCCAGGAAGTCCGCGACCGTGTCGAAATAGGCGGGCACCGAGGACTCGGGCCATACCACGAGATCGCTGCCCCACAGCGGGCGGCTGAGTTTCGCGTAGATGCCGAGCGTGTTCTGCAGGTGATCGGGCTCCCACTTGAGCAGTTGCGGGATATTTCCCTGCACCATCGCGACCGAGAGTGGCTTGCCCGAGGGGCGGCTCCACTCGATGTGCGAGAGCGGCCAGCCGGCGAGCCAGATCGTCGCCATTACGGCGAGAGCAATCCGCCTCGCGCGGGAGTCTTCGCGTGGCTGCGCCGCCACGCTCGCGATCACGGCCGCGCTGCCCGCCACCATGAGCCCGAGACCGTAGACGCCCACCACCGGCGCCCAGCCCGAGAGCGGCCCGTCGACCTGGCTGTAGCCCGCGTAAAGCCACGGAAAACCGGTGAGGCACCACTCGCGCAACCACTCCGTCAGAACCCACATCGCGGGGAATCCGAGCAGCACGCCGCCTGGACGCCCGCGCATCCAGCGGGCCCAGGCAAAGACACCCAGCGCGGTGAAGAGCGCGAGGCCGCCGCAAAAGAGGAACGTCAGCAGGCCGGCGAGTGGGGCCGACGCATCACCGTAGGTGTGGATGCTGACGAAAATCCACGAGGTGCCGACGCCGAAGGAGCCCAACCCGAACAGCCAGCCGCGCCACGCCGCGGCGGCCGGGGAGCCGTGCAGTGCGGCGAGCAGCAACACGCAGAGCGCGAGCGGCGCCACGGGCCACCAGTCTAGCGGTGCGAGCGAGAGCGGCAGCGCCGCGCCGGCGAGCAGCGATGCTGCCTGTGCCGCCAGCCCCGCGCGCTGGAAGCGCCTCATCCGCCGGAGGCGCCGGGGTCCAGATTGAGTCGCAGCAGGTGGATCTGCCGGCTGTCTGCGTTCAGCACCTTGAACTGGAAGCCTTCGATCTCGGCGACTTCGTTACGCCGCGGCAGGTGGCCGAAGGCCTGCATCACGATGCCGCCGATGGTGTCGAATTCCTCGTCGCTAAGCGTGGCGTCGAAGTGTTCGTTGAACTCCTCGATGGGCGTCAGCGCTTTCACCAGGTAGTCGTTCTCGGAGAGCTTCTTGATGAAGGTGTCCTGCTGCTTGTCGTGCTCGTCCTCGATGTCGCCCACGATCTCCTCGAGCACGTCCTCGATGGTCACGAGCCCGGCCACGCCGCCGTACTCGTCGATCACGACGGCGATGTGGTTGCGGTTCTCGCGGAACTCGCGCAGCAGCACGTTGAGGCGTTTGCTCTCCGGGATGAAAGTCGCCGGCCGCAACAGCTGGGTGATCTCGAAATGTTCCGGTGTGCCCGAGAGCAACTGCGGGAGCAGGTCCTTGGCGAGCAGGATGCCCAGCACGTCGTCGCTGGAGTCCCCGATGACGGGGTAGCGCGAGTGGCCGGCCTCGATCACGCGCCGGAGCACGGCGCCGGGTTCGTCATCGACATGCAGGCATACCATCTGGGGTCGCGGGATCATCACGTCCCGGACCTGCTGGTGCGCTACATCGAGCGCGCTCTGCATGATCTGGTGCGTCTCGGCGTCGATCACCGCGTTTTGCTCCGCCACCGCGAGGATGTCGAGGAGGTCCTTGCGGGTGTGGGGGTCGGAGGAGAAGATCTGGGCGATTTTCTCGAGCCAGGATCTTTCGTCGCTGTCGTCGTCGCGTTCGTCGCTCATCGTTTGGTATCGGCGGCGGTGATTTGATAGGGATCGGCAATGCCAAGGGCGTCGAGGATACGACGCTCGATAGCTTCCATGGCGGCGGCCTGGCGCGGCCGTTCGTGATCATGGCCCAGCAGGTGCAGCGTGCCGTGCACCATCAGATGCGCCCAGTGCCAGCGCTCAGGCTTGTGCTGCTCCTGCGCCTCGCGGGCAACCACCGGTGCACACACCACGATGTCGCCGAGTAGCGGCAGCTCGACGCCCGGGGGCAGTTCGGCGGGAAACGCGAGCACGTTGGTCGCGTAATCCTTGCCGCGATAGCGTGCGTTAAGGGTGCGCATCTCCGGCTCATCGACTACCCGCACGCAGACCTCCGCGCTCTCGCGCCGTCCGGCAAGAGCCGCACGCACCCAGCCGCGCAGGCTGCGCTCCGAGGGCAGACGCGGCACCTTGCTGGCCCGCTCGACATGCACCCGGGCACTCATTCAGGACCGCCGTGGGGGCGCAGCATCGCGGGGATTGGCATGCTCGAAGGCCTCGTAGGCCTCGACGATACGCTGCACCAGCGGATGGCGCACGACATCGCGCGCGGTGAACCAGGTAAAGCCAATGCCCTCGACGCCTTCGAGGAAAGTCACCACCTGCGCCAGCCCCGAGGCGGTGCCGCGCGGCAGGTCTACCTGTGTGATGTCCCCGGTGATCACTGCCTTGGAGCCGAAACCGATCCGCGTCAGGAACATTTTCATCTGCTCGGGCGTGGTGTTCTGGCTTTCATCGAGGATCACGAAGGCGTTGTTCAGGGTGCGCCCGCGCATGTAGGCAAGCGGGCACACCTCGATCACATGGCGCTCGATCAGCTTGGCCACGTGCTCGAAGCCCATCATTTCGTATAGAGCGTCGTAGAGGGGGCGGAGGTAAGGGTCGATTTTCTGTGCGAGGTCGCCGGGCAGGAAGCCGAGTTTCTCGCCGGCTTCGACTGCGGGGCGCACCAGCAGTATGCGGCGCACCTGATCGGCTTCGAGGGCGGCTACCGCGCAAGCCACCGCGAGATAGGTCTTGCCGGTGCCGGCCGGGCCGATGCCGAAATTGACGTCGTGGCTGGTGATGGCGCGGACGTAACTTTGCTGGCTGCGTCCACGCGGGCGGATGAGCATGCGCTTCGTGCGGACCACGCCGAACTCGGCGGCTTCTCCCGCCGACCCTTCGGGCGCGGGCTCCATGGGTTCGGCTCCGGCCTCACGCAGTTGCAGATGCACTTGCTCGACCCCTAAGTCCAGGTGCCTTGCGGTCTCGTCGTAGAGCCGCGAGATGACCGATTGGGCAGTCTCGCAGGATTCCGCTGTGCCCTCGATGCTGAAATGTGCCCCGCGGCTGCTGATGCGCACGCCAAGGCGCCGCTCGATCAGCTGCAGGTGTTCGTCGTACTGCCCGCAGAGCCGTGCAAGTCGGCGCGAATCGGAGGGTTCGAGGAGGAAACGGAGTGGAGTGCTGCTGTTCAAGGGGGTGTGTTGGCCGCTGTGACGGCTGGAAATGAGGCAGCAGGATAGCGTCAATCCACGGGCGGTGAAAGCGCGAGAAGCGGGGGCGCGTCACTAGCCCCCGCTGGCCTCATGCTCCAGCCCCGCCGGGGCGTGAACCACCGCAGATGCTGCGAAGGAGGCAGCATCCGCCCGCATGGCCCTGTTTTCAGAACTCGTAGACCAGGTTGATGCCGAGAGTCCGTCGTTCCGACCAGGCGAGGTCTTGGCTCGAGTAGCCCGCCGGCGAGGCACTGCCGTCCGGGCCCGGTACCGAGATCGCGGCGCCGTTGGCGATACCGTGCAGTATCCATTCCTCGTCCGTGACGTTATTGGCGTAGACGTCGATACGGCCGCTGTGGCCGTTGGCGAGGTCGAGCCGCCAGGAGAGCCGCGCGTCGAGAAGGCCAGTCGACGGACGCGCATACAGATCACGCCCGGGAACGATCTTGCCAACGGGTGCGGAGAGATAAATGAGGTCCTCCCAGCGATAGTTAAGTATCAAGGACAGGCTGCTGGATGCGAACTGTGCGAACTCCCAGTCGAGCGCCACGTTGTAGCTGTTCTCCGGGGCGTAAGGCATCGAGAACACGTCAGCCACGTTGTCGCCTACCTGGTACGGCGAGTAGGGGTTCGAGGCCGGGTCGAAGGTGGTGCCGGCCGGTGCGATCACCTCGTCGTAACTCGCATCGAGATACGAGTAATCGAAGGATATCCGCAAGGACTCGATCGGCTGGAAGACGGCCTCGAGTTCAAGGCCGCTCACGGACGCCTTGCCCGCGTTCAGCGCGGTCACGATCGAGAGGTCGGAGGGGTTCGTGTTGAAGAACAGCTGGGCGTCGTCGTATTGGCTGTCGAACACGGCCGCGTTCAGCAGCAGTTTGCGATCGAACAGGAATGACTTCACGCCGATTTCATAGGTGACGACGTTCTCGGGCTCGTAGGTGCGGCCGAGTTGGCCGATGTCGACGGATTCGCTCGCGCCTCCGGATTTGTACCCCGTGGCGTAGCGGAAGTAGGTGCTGACGTCATCCGTCCACCTGTAGTTCAGCGTGGCGGCCGTGTTGAACTCGCTCGAGTCGGTCTTGGCGCTGGTGACCTGGTCGGGGATGTTCGGATCGGGTTCCTGGCCGATCACGAGATCGCAATTCGAGAACACGGTGACGAAGTCGCAGAACGGCGCGGTCGCTGCGTAGGTGGGCGCCGTCGGGTCCATCAGGCGAAAGCGGTTCTGCAGGGTGCGGTCGGCTTCGCGCTGGTCTTTGGTGTAACGGCCACCGATGGTCACGTCAAGACGGTCATCGAGCACGGGCGGGGTCCATGTCACCTGCGCGAAGGCCGCTTTCGACTCGGCTTCGGCGCTCACGTCGCGGTCCTTGGACAGGAACAGCAACGGGTCAAACGGGAAGGTCGGGAGATCCCGGATGACCAGGTTCTGGAAGTGCTCTGCTTCTTCCTCGAAGTAGTAGAGCCCGACAAGGTAGTCGACACGGTCGTCCAGTGCAGTCCCGAGCACCTGCAGTTCCTGGGAGAAGTGGTGGAAATCGACGTCGTCGAGCGTCCGGAAGCCGACGAAGAACGAATCGCCGTAATCCTGCGACCATTCCGTGTGTACGTCGCGATAGCCCGTGAGCGAGCGCAGCGTCAGGCTGTCGCTGACCTCCCAGCTAAGGGTCAGGCCGGTGTTGTCGAAGTCGGCCTCACTCTTTTTGAGGTCGAAGGTCCGGTAGGCCTTGTCCTCGGGCTTGCCGTCGCTCTCATAACCCGGGATGAACGACAACGCGTCGTTCACGTAGTAGTTGGGCGTCGAACCCATGTTGCCGTGCTCGTAGAAGAAGTCGGCCGTGAACGGACCGTCGTCGTCCCAGCGTAGCGCCACGCGGCCGGCGGTCTGCTCCTCTTCGCCGAAATTGTGCTCGCCGCCCGGGTTCTTGACGAAGCCATCCTGCTGGCGTCTCAGGATCGACAGTTTGGTCTTCAGGCCGCCAACCGCGGGCAGGTTGAGCGCGGTGAGGCTGCGGAACCTGCCCTCGGAGCCGAAGCCGACTTCCTGCTTGAAGCCGAGTTCGCCGGTGGGCTTCTTGCTGATCATGTTGACTGCGCCACCGGTCGAGTTGCGACCGTAGAGCGTGCCCTGCGGCCCCCGCAGCACCTCGACGCGCTCAACGTCGGCAAGGTCGAAGGTCACGACCTGTGCGCGTGAGAGATAGAAACCGTCCTGGTAGAGGCCCACCGCGCTGTCGGTTGTGATCTGCGCGGCATCCGCAACGCCTTGACCCCGCATGTACAGTATCAGCGTGTTGTTCGAACTGGGGTAGGGCGTGACGGAGATGCTCGGCGAGATCTTCGCAACCCCCGCGAAGTCCGTGATACCACGGTTCTGCAATACCTCGGCCGGGAGAGCGGAGATCGAGATCGGGGTGTCCTGCAGGCTCTTCTCGCGGCGCTCTGCAGTGACGATGATCTCTTCCAGCCCGCCCGATGGCGCCGCTGCGCCGGTTTGCGCCTGCGCGATAGCAGCCGGCAGGCCCAGCATGGCAACGGTGCTGCCGGCGATGCAGGCGGCACTGAAAACGATTCTCTGTTTGCGGTACATGATGGCTCTCCCGGTTCGATTAGTTATCCTTCGCAACCATTCGGGTTGCCCTGTCGATGCCTGCATCATTCGGGAATCACGTAACCCGTGGGCAGGCTTCCCATCCGGACCGTCTGGCTGCACATCCGCTCGATGATGCGCCAGCCGTCCGATGTTCTGATCAGCTTGTCGGAGTAATACCCCGCGTTGGTGATGACCTCCTGAGAGCCATCAGGCCTCGTGCGGGCCATGGGGGCAAGGAAGTAACACCGCGAGTGCGCCTCTGCGCCCGAAAATTCGATGTTCACGTTCGAGATGAAGTGAAGGTTGATCGGCCAGGGCGCCAGCGCGCGATTCAGCCACTCGAGCGTTGGCCTGTACGGGCCCTTCTTTCCGCCGGTGCTCGTATAGTCGATGGTGCCTCCGGGACCGAAGACGGTGTCCATGAGTTCCCACTTCCGCTGGTCGGCCATCCAAGCGTAGGTATAGAGGAGCTGTTCTATCTCGTAGCGGTCTTGCTGGTGGCTGTCGCTCATGTATTCTTTCCCGGCTGATCGGCCCTGAACGAGGGCTCATTTCGTATGAGAGTACGCCATTTACAACGAAATTCAACCTTCGTATGGGGTTTTAAACCGAATATCGTACCCTGCGGGCTATTTTGAGCTGGTGCGGCTCTCTCGCACACTGCCAGTCTAGCTTGCCGTGCGGCGCGAGAGGGGGGAAGGCATGGAAGACGAAGACCAGCGGATTTTCGAGTTGTTGCGCCAGAACGGTCGCCGATCCAACCGCGAGATTGCCGGGACGCTCCGGTTACCCGAGAAACAGGTTTCACAGCGGATACGCCGGATGATCGTCGACGACGACATGCGGATACTCACGGTAACGGACATCTTTGCAGCCGGTTATGAATTCATGCTGTTGATCGGCGTGGAAGTGGCCCTGCGCGCCGCGAACGAGGTGGCAGAGGATCTTGCGCGACTCCCGAACGTCGTCTCTGTGCTGCTCACGATGGGCGCCTGCGACATCGAGATCGTGGTCATCGCCGAGAACCACGGCTCGCTGGTCGGCTTCGTGAGCGAGACCCTGTCCTCGGTGCCGGGTATCCGGAGCTTCCAGTTGAGCCTGTGCCTGCAGATCTACAAGTACAGTACTGGCGCGGGCCCGCTGGTGGCGCGCCCGAATGCGCCGATGGAACTGCCGGTCACGGGCATCATGGACGATCTCGACAAGGCCATCGTGGCGCGGCTATGGACCGATCCGCGATCCACGAACCAGGCAATCGCCAGCGCCCTCGGGCTGTCCGAGTCCGCAGTACGTGTGCGGATCAACGCCATGCGCAAGCGCAATCTGATCCGGATCACCGCAATGAAGAACATGCGGATCGAGAGCGGGCAGATGTTCGCCTCGATCGGCGTGGAAGTCGCAGGGCGGGACATCGTCGCTGTGGCCAGGGATCTCGCCGATTTGCCCGACACGGGATTCGTCGCCACGGTTCTGGGGCGCTACCACATCCTGGTCATGGGCCTGTTGGGCAGCGCCCGCGAATTGAACGAATTGCTGGCAAGGCGGATAGAGCGCATCGCAGGGGTCCAGAAGGTCTACACCTCGCAGGTGCTGAGCTTCGTGAAGTACGACACACGCTGGACCGCCCTCATGGACGAACCACCTGTTTGACCCAGGTGGCCGCCTCCCGGCTCAACGGCACAGAAAAGCGCCGTCCGCCACCAAGGAATGTCCATTGACGTAGGACGATTGCTCGCTGCAGAGCCAAAGCACTGCTGCTGCGATTTCATCAGCAGTCGCGAGGCGCCCGGTGGGCAGGCTACCCAGGATCTGTCGTTCCAGCTCTGGCCCCTGGCTGATGGCTTCTTCGACCATTGGGGTTCGCGTGGAACCCGGCAGTACTGCGTTCACCCGCAAACCCTTGGGCGCCACTTCCATGGCTGCGGTCTTGGTCAGGGCCAGCACGGCGTGCTTGCTCGCGGAGTAGGGACAAAGGTAGGGAATGCCCACCAGGCCCGCGCCCGAGGAAATGTTGACGATGCTGCCGCGGCCCGCGGGGATCATCGCTTTCAGCTGGTGTTTCAGGCCGAGGAAGACCCCCGTCAGGTTGATGGCGAGCACCCGCTCCCATTCCTCGAGTTGCGTCTGGTCGATGCTCGCTGAAGCGCCGACCACGCCGGCGCAATTGACGGCGTAATCGATCCGGCCGTATGCCGACTGGCAACGATCCACGCCTGCCACGCTGGTCGCCTCTTCAGTGACATCGCCCACCACGGTGCACGCGGTCTTGCCCGAGCGCGAGAGCTCTCCAAGCAGCGCTTGCAGCCGCTCCGCGTTGCGATCCACCATCACAACGCGGCAGTCTTGTGCCGCGAACTGGCGGGCACAGGCTTCGCCGATGCCCGATGCCGCGCCGGTGACCAGTGCGACCTTGTGTTTCATGTCTGCGTAACGGACCTCAGCCATACACCCTCCCATCGCTGGATACAAAGCCGTTCATCTGCGCTCAGCCGAGGAGCCGGGCCATCCGCTCGACGAACTCGACGATTGCGTCCGCATCCGCACCGGGCGGCCTCAGGATGAGTCGCTGCACGCCGAGCGCTGCGTACTGTTCGAGCACATTCCGATCCACGTCAATGTAGGGCGTGATGCTGATTTCGAGAGGCCCGAGCGACGCAGGTCGCGCGACCTCCGTCGCCGCCTGCCGCAGGCCTGCGAGGTGCTGCCCGGTGGCAGCCGGGTCGAGGCCGAAGCCGTACCAGCCGTCACCGAGCGCAACCGCGCGGCGATGTGCCGCAGAGCTCATTCCGCCGACGATGATCGGAGGATGAGGGCGCTGGATCGGTCGCGGGTGGGCATCGATCTCCGCATAGCGGAAAAAACGTCCTTCGAAGCGCGGTTTGGGTGATGTCCACAGGTCACGCAACACCGCGATACTCTCGTCGGCACGCGCTCCGCGCTCCTCATAGGGAATGCCGCAGGCTGCAAATTCCTGCGGGATATAGCCGGTGCCTAGGCCGAACAGCAGGCGCCCGCCGGACACGTAATCGAGGCTCGCGAGTTCCTTCGCGAGCACGACGGGATTGTGCTGCGGCAGGATGATCACGCCGGTGCCTAGCCTGATCGAGCGCGTGTGGCCCGCGATGTGTGCCAGCGCCACGGCTGGATGAATGAACGGCTCGCTCGCGGGGATCGGCGACTCGGGCGGCTGCGGCTCGGGCAGCACGACATGTTCGGCCGTCCAGAGCGATTCGAACCCCGCAGCCTCGGCCGCGACTGCGACCCGCAGCGCAGTGGCTGGATCCACGCAAGGACCGATGTTTATCCCATAAAGCCCGAGTTTCATGCTGAAACCTCCCCGCGAATGACCTTCATCAACATGCCTGTGCGCCGAAGTCGTGGATCAGACCGACAACGCCGCCGGCGGGGTCTCGATGGCCTCGAAGCCGAGCTCGGTGCAGACGCAGATCGCCGCACCATGCTCCGGGACCTCGATCACCCCGCCGGGCGTCGCCGGCCAGATCCAGAACAGCGCGTCCAGCGGATAGGAAGTCTGCAGAGGATCGAGCGGCATGTCGCGGGAAACGCGCGTGAGCGCTCCTTCGTTGCGCCGGATCAGCTCCGCGCCGAAGCGGGTGATTTCCGCCGCAAAAGCTGCAGGGTCCGCGGTCGGCGCGCGCGTGATCGCCAGTCCACGCTTGGGTATCAACCACAGCTCGACCTGGCGTTGCGGACCGAACAGCAGGTCATCGCTTACCGGGCAGGAGCTCATGCGCGGACGGTCCATGAAGTTCGCTTCGTCGCGGTGCAGCACCTCGCCTGCCGGCGATGCCACCCACGTGGCGATGTCCGCTGCGACCTCCGGTGAAGTGAACCACCACTCCGGCAGGCAGTCGAAGCCTGGCTCCTGCAATTCGTCCGGAGCAACGTGATTGCGCACGTACTTCGTGAAGGAGCGAATGCGGCTCAGCGCGAGCAGCACGTGCTGCGTCTCGTAGTAGTGGCGGAAGTCTGATCGGGAGATATCGGGGCGGCGCGGGATGAAGCCTATGACCTTGATCATGGAAAACCTGCTGTTGTCTGTCTTCGCAGAACGATGACGTCCGGGGCCGAGATGGATCGCGCGCCTCCGGTTTCGAGGCTAGTGTATGCTGACCCCGTGTCGGCGCGCCAACGCGGCGCGGTCACCTTTCGTACACGATCAGCGTAACCGTACCCTGGAGTTCGCGATGGTAGACTCATCCTTCGCCGGCCAATACGGTCCCTGGGCCCTGATTGCGGGTGGGTCCGAGGGCATCGGCCGGAGCTTCGCGCTCGAACTTGCCTCGCGTGGCGTCAACCTCATCCTTGTCGCACGCAGCGCCGCCCCGCTCGAGGAGGCCGCATCGATAATCCGCGGGAAATACGCGGTGGACGTGCAGACGGCGGTGCTCGATCTCACCGGCGAGGACCTAGCGCAGCGCCTGGAAGCGCTCTGCGCCGGCAAGGACATCGGGATGCTCGTCTACAACGCTGGTGCGGTGCACGGCGCGGGCTTCTTTCTCGACCAGCCGCTTGCGCGGGCGATGACGCTGATCCGCCTGAACTGCATCGGCCCCGTGACGCTCGTCCACACGCTGGGCGGCAAGATGAAGCAGCGCGGTCGCGGCGGCATCATCCTGATGTCCTCTATGTCAGGCCTCGCAGGCGGTGGCTTCGTGGCTGCCTACGGCGCCACCAAGTCCTTCGAGATCACGCTGGCCGAGGCGCTCTGGTTCGAACTGGGTACCGCCGGCGTCGACATGCTGGGTCTTGTTGCCGGCGCCACCCTCACACCCTCGATGGCGCGGTCCGGCGCGAAGTTCGGCACTCCGGGCGAGCAGTCCTCATCGGAGCCCAATACCGTTCCGATGGATCCGGACGATGTCGCGCGTGAGGCTCTCTCGCAGCTCGGCAGGACGCCAGTGTGGATCGCTGGCGAGAAAAACCGCGAAGCGGCGAAGTGGCTGCGCAGCGCGCCGCGGGAGGAACTCGTTCCCGCCATGACGGCGGCAGCCGCGCGGATCTACGGCCTGCCGGTGCCACCGCTTCGCGTGCGGGAGGGATGACGCCGTGAATCGGTCATCCGCGTTGCAGGACATCCTCGATACGCACATCCCTTCGGGGATCTTCGCCCCGCACGCCGTGCCGGGCATGCCCGAGTCGGTGGACAGGATGCCGCACCAATTCCTCGAACGTGTCCGTCAGGCCGAGGGTGATGCGATCCCGATCCGCGACGGCATGATCGACGGCGTTCCGTTTCCGTTCTTCGCTTCGCGCGACCCGGGTCGGCAGAGCTATGTGGCCGTCGGGTTCGATACTGTGAAACGCATGGCCCTCGACTACGAGTCCTTCGCGCAGGACTACGTCGAGCACATGGAAGTCCTGATGGGCAAGAACGTCATCGGCTCGCTCGACCCGCCGCTGCATCGGAAGTACCGGGGCCTCGTGAGCCAGGCATTCGGTGCGCAGGCCATCACGACGCTGAGCCATGAGGTGATCGAACCCTTGGTGGACGGACTGCTCGACCGCATCGCAGCCAGGGATACCTGCGACCTCGTGCCCTCACTGACCGATCGCCTGCCGGTTCTCCTCATCGGGCATATCTTCGATCTGCCCGTCGAGCACTACGGCAGGTTCGCGAGCCTCTCGGGTCGCCTGCTCGCGGCGGGCTTCAATTGGGAGGATGCACTTGATGCCTCGCGGGAGCTCGAGATGCTGTTCCGCGACATGATTGACAAGCGCCGTTCAAACCCCGGTGATGACATCATCAGCCGCCTGATCGCCGCGCGGCTCGATGACGAACAACTCGACGATGACGATATCATCTCGTTCTGCCGCGCACTGCTGCCGGCAGGCATGGAAACAACGGCCCGCGCGCTGAGCGGGATGATGAGCGTACTGTTGTCGGAGCGCGCCCACTGGGAGCGTCTCCTAGCCAACCGTGACTTGGCGCCCGGTGCCGTTGAGGAACTGCTTCGCTGGAACGCGCCGGCGCAGGCAATGCCCAAGCGTCCCACGCGGGATATCGAGATTGGCGGCCGCACGCTACCCGCGGGTGCGAGCCTCTGGGTGCTCACGGGTCACGCGAACCGGGATCCGCTCCACTGGGAGCGCCCCCACGAATACGACATGACGCGACCGAGATCCCAGCATCTGGCATTTTCCCTCGGGCCGCATCTATGCATTGGCCACCAGCTCGCTCGGCGCGAACTCGAGGTCGTGCTGCGACGGATGCTCGATCGACTGCCCGGCATGCGGCTGGATCCCGATTCCGCGCCGCCGGTGATCCATGGTGTGTTCTCACGCTCCGCCGACAGGGTGGACGTCATACCGCACGGGTAAGTCATTCCGGCAGTGCGAATGCGATGACATGGTCGCCCGGCGTTGTACCGAGATGCGGATGCCCTCCGGCCGCGATCACTACATATTGCCGGCCCGTTACGGGCGACACGTAGGTCATGGTCGAGGCCTGTCCTCCGGCGGGTAACCGCCCCTTCCAGAGTTCGCTGCCCGTGGTCGTGTCGAAGGCGCGAAGGTAGTTGTCCACCGTGGCGGCGATGAAGATCACGCCAGCCTTCGTGACTGCCGCCCCGCCAAGACTGAAGACGCCCGGTATGGGGATGCCGAGCGGTGCCTGGTCGCGACTCGTGCCCAGAGGTCTCTCCCAGAGCATCCTGCGCGTGTCGAGATCGACCGCGGCGAGCGTGCCCCAGGGCGGTGCATTGCACGGCAAGCCAAGCGGCGACAGGAAGGGGCCGTACTCGATCGCGTAAGGCGTTCCGTTCATTGGCAGCAGGGCCGAGAAGCGCCTCACTCCACCGCTCGCCTCCATGGCTTGGGCTTCCGCTCGCGGCACCAGCCGGGCGAGGAACGGCATGTAGGAGGCGTTGACGATCATGACGCGGCGCTCTTCGTCGATCGCGACGCTGCCCCAGTCCATGACGCCGAAATTGCCGGGATACTGGATGGTCGGCGTGACCGAGGGAGGTGTGAACCGGCCCTCGTAGCGACGCGAGCGGAACTCGATCCGGCACAGGAGCTGGTCGAGTTGCGTGGCGCCCCACATGTCCGCCTCGGTGAGGGGCTGAGGCGCGAATCCCGGCATGCCGGCGGATACTGGCTGCGTCGGTGAGTAACGTTCCCCGGGCACATCGCCGTGTGGCACGGGCTTCTCCTCGATCGTCGCAAGCGCGCGGCCGTCGCGGCGATCGAGCAGGAACACCTCGCCGGTCTTGGTCGGCAGGATGAGCGCGGGCACCGTGTCATCGGCCGCGGGCAGATCCACCAGCACGGGCTGCGAACCAAGGTCGTAGTCCCAGAGATCGTGGTGCACGGTCTGGAAGGACCACCGCAGCCGCCCCGTGGCGGCCTCGAGCGCCACCACCGAACTCGAATGGCGATCGAAACCCTCCGTGCGCTGCACGCCGTAGTAATCCGCCGCGGCATTGCCGGTGGGCACGTACACCAGGCCGAGCGCCGGATCCGCGCTGAATACTGTCCATGCATTGGGCGAGCCGCGTGGATACACCTCAGCTGCTTCGAGCGGACCGGACTCGGCAGGCCGCCCCGCGTCCCACGCCCAGAGCAGCCGCCCCGAGATGGCGTCGTAGGCGCGGACGACCCCGCCCGGCATGTCGGTCGAGACGTTGTCGGGCACGGCCCCGCCGACGATGACGGTGTCCCCCACGACCGACGGCGGCGATGTCACGCTCTGGAAGCCGGGCGGGACATCACCCAGGCCTTCGCGCAGCGAGACCGCTCCGCCCTGCCCGAAGCCCGGGCAGGGTTGTCCGGTAGTGGCATCAAGTGCGAGCAGTCGCCCATCGACGGTGCCGAGAAGGATGCGCCGGGGGCAGTCCGCGACCGGCGACCGTGCTTCGTGAAAGGCCACGCCACGACACACCAGCATGCCGAGACCGGTCTCGTCCACGTCCGGATCGTGGCGCCAGCGCTCCTTGCCGGTGTCCGCATCGAGGGCGATCACGATGTTTCGCGGCGTGCACAGAAAGAGCGTGTCATCCACGAGTATCGGGGTGGCCTCGAAAAGAGCGGCGGATCTGCTGTCCGGATGTCGCGCGGGGACATCCCCCGTGCGGTACTCCCATGCGAGCGCGAGCCGATGCGCGTTGTCCGGAGTGATCGCGGCGGCCGTCGAGTAACGCGTGCCCGTTGATGTGGCGCCGTATTCGCGCCACCCGGCTGCTCCCGATACCGTCTGCGAGAGGCGCGCTGGGGAAGCCGGCAGTGCCACATCCATAGATGCGAACTGTGGCCTCGCCAGGGCGATGACCACGACCACACCCACTGCAGCGAAGACAGCGCCTGGCAGGGCGGGGTAATACCGTGCAACGGACGGTGAAGGTACAGGCTCGATCAGCGCGCTGCGCAGCGATGGCACGCACAGGGAAAGCGCAACGACGAGAGGCAACCCGATCCTCGGGACGAGTTGCCAGAAGTCCAGCCCGACCTCCATGAGCGCCCACGCGAGGGTCGCCGCCAGCACTAGGAGATACAGACGGAGCGCGAGATGCCGCCGGCGCCACAACAGTAAGCCGGAGGCGAACGTCGCCACGCCGGAGAGAAGGTAATACCACGAGCCTCCCAGGCTCGCGAGCCATCCGCCACCGATGGCGAGGCTGCCGCCGAGTACGACGAGTATCAGGCTGAGCAGCTTGAGCGCCAGGTGCTTCGTGGAAGTCATGCCCCCAGTCTAGCGTGGCACGGCCGCGTGGTCATCGCATGTGCGCCCCGGCGGCCGCTTCAGCCAACCCCGGCTTGCAGGTCCGTAACCGGCCTCCCGCGGAGCGAGTTGGGCAAGGCCTCGGTAATCAGCACCGGAATGAAATCTCCGATCGACACCCCGGCATCAGCACTGAAATTCACAGTGCGGCTGTTGCTGGTACGTCCCCGCAGCTCGCCCGGATCGCGGCGCGAGCGGCCGTCGACCAGCACCTGCTCGGTGGAGCCCACCATGCGGCGACTGATCTCGAAAGCCTGACGGTTGATGGTGGCCTGCAGGTGTTGCAGCCGCTCTGACTTGATGTGCTGCGGCGTGGTGTCGGGGAGGCTCGCCGCGGGGGTGCCCGGCCGTGAGCTGTAGACGAAGCTGTAGCACTGGTCGAAGCCCACTTCCTCGATGAGGCGCATGGTGTCGGCGAAGTCGCGCTCGGTCTCGCCGGGGAAACCCACGATGAAGTCCGAGGAAATACACACCTCCGGTCGGGCCCGGCGGAGCTTGCGGATGATCGATTTGTATTCGAGTGCCGTGTGGTTGCGCTTCATGGCGACCAGTATGCGGTCCGATCCACTCTGCACTGGCAAGTGGACGTGGGTTGCCAGCTCCGGTATCTCGGCGTGCGCCTGCACCAGCGCGTCGCTGAACTCCAGCGGGTGCGAGGTCATGTAGCGAATGCGGCCCAGGCCCTCGATGGTGGCCGCGCAGAACAGCAGTTCGGCGAAATCCACCAGCTCGCCCAGGTGGTTGCGGCCACGGTAGGCGTTGACGTTCTGCCCGAGCAGCGTCACCTCGCGCACGCCCCGCGCCGCAAGGCTCGCGATTTCGTGGATGACGTCGTCGAAGGGGCGGCTTACTTCCTCGCCGCGGGTGTAAGGCACCACGCAGAAACTGCAGTACTTGCTGCAGCCCTCCATGACAGAGACGAAAGCCGTGGGGCCTTTGACCGAGGGCTCGGGGAGGCGGTCGAATTTCTCTATCTCGGGAAAACTGATGTCCACCAGTGGCTTGGCGGCAGGGCTCGCCTTTCTTGCCTCGAGCATCTCGGGCAGGCGGTGTAGCGTTTGCGGGCCGAAGACCACGTCTACCCACGGCGCCCGCTTGCCAAGCGCCTCGCCTTCCTGGCTCGCCACGCAGCCGCCCACTCCGATCACAATGCCGGGGCGGTCCTGCTTCAATTCGCGCCAGCGACCGAGCTGGTGGAAGACCTTTTCCTGGGCTTTTTCGCGGATGGAGCAGGTATTGAGGAGCAGCACGTCTGCCTCGGTCGCGTCTTCCGTGGGCACGAGACCGTGGGACTCCCGCAACAGGTCGAGCATGCGTGCGGAGTCGTACTCGTTCATCTGACAGCCGTGCGTCTGCACGAAGACCTTGCGCGGAGGGCTCTCGCTCATGGACCGGATGCTGCGGGAAGCGGGAATCGGAGTATATCGACGGTCGGCGATACTGCACAGGCGCACCCGGCTCACTGTGGTATTCTCGCTCGCCCCTGCGAATTCCCAACCCCCCTTTTCCCGACACCAGAGCAATGGCCGAACCGATCTACAAAGTCATCTTCGTTAACCAGAATCAGGTTTTCGAGCTCTACGCCAAGCAGATCTACCAGAGTGATCTCTATGGCTTCATCGAGATCGAGGAATACCTGTTCGGTGAACGCAGCGGCATCCTTGTCGATCCGGCAGAAGAGAAGCTGAAAAGCGAATTTGCCGGGGTCAAGCGCAGCTATATCCCCATGCACGCGATCGTGCGTATCGACGAAGTGGAGAAGGAAGGCACCGTGCGCATCCGCGAAGGCGGCACGGGTGCCAAGGTCATGACCTTGCCGCTCCCCGGTCTCAAACCCCAGTTGGGTGGCGGGCGGGAACCCCAGGGCGACGCCTGATCACGTCTTGTCTGCCGGCGCTTTCGCGTCGGCCCCAGCAGTCAGCAATCAGCCGAGTTTCTGGCGCACGCTTGCCAGCTTCACGCAGACCACGAAAACCTCCATCGCCGCCTTGATGTCCTGCAGCGACGGGAAGGAGGGCGCGATGCGGATATTGCGATCCGCCGGATCCCGCCCGTAGGGAAAAGTCGCCCCGGCCGGGGTGAGTTTCACGCCGGCCTCGGCGGCCAGTCGGACCACCTCCCTTGCCAGACCCGGGCGCGCATCGAAGGACACAAAATACCCGCCCTGTGGCCGCAACCACTCGCCCATGCCGGCGCCCGCGAGTCCCTGTTCCAACGCCTTGAGCACTGCAGCGAAGCGCGGCGCGAGTAGCGCGGCGTGTTTGTCCATGTGTGCGCGCAGACCCGCGGCATCGCGGAGCAGGCGCACGTGGCGCATCTGGTTCACTTTGTCTGGGCCGATGCTCGAAAAGCCGAGGTGCTCACGGATGGCGGCGAGGTTGGAGCCGGAGGCTGCCATGAAGGCAACGCCCGCGCCGGCATGGGTGATTTTGGATGTCGACCCGAAGAGCAACACGCTGTCTGTGGTGCCCGCCGCCTCACAGGCAGACCAGAGCGAGGGCAACGTGGGTGCCGCCGCATCGAAGGCGTGCACGGCGTAGGCATCGTCCCAGAATACGCGGAAGTCCTTGTGGGCGCGCTTGCCGAGTGCGGCGATGCGATCGACGGTGGCGGCGTCATAGACCTCGCCGGTGGGGTTGGAGAAGCGCGGCACGCACCAGATGCCGCGGATCGCCGGATCGGCATCGATCAGCGCCTCGACGGCATCCATGTCGGGACCCTTGCCCGTCAGTGGCACGCTCAGGAGTTCGATGCCCAGATGAATGCAGGCGGTGAAGTGACGGTCGTAACCGGGAACCGGGCAGATGAACTTCACGGGGCCTGACTTGCTCCATGCCGATGCCGGCCCTGACAGCCCGAAATGCATGCAGTAGAGCAGCGCCTGATACATCATCGAGAGGCTGCTGTTGCCGCCGACCATCACGTTGGCGGCGGGTGCCTGCAGCAGCGGAGCGAACAGTGCTTTTGCTTCGGCGATGCCATCGAGTCCGCCGTAGTTGCGCAGGTCCGTGCCGCTGGCGTCGCGGTAGTTGCCCTGCAGCACGCCGTCCAGAGCGTCGGCGAGATCGAGTTGTTCGCTGCTCGGCTTGCCGCGCGTCAGATCAAGCGCCAGGCCGCTTGCCTTCAGTGTGGCAAAGCGTGCCGCCAGTTCCTGTTCGAGAATTACCAGCGTCGCGTGGTCGTGCTGGTCGATGTCGAGCATGGTGCAGGCTCCTGAGGCCGGGATGGGCTGTCTCATTTTAAGGCCATGCCGCCGGTGATAGAGATCGGGCCAACGGTGAAAAAGCACCGGGCTTGCGCCGCGGGCGGTGATGGCGCCGGAGTGGCCGATTCGCTAGTCTCCGGTAATACCTGCGGGAGCACGGGCCGGGAATTCTGGCAGCCGATTCCGTGACTCAAGACTGAGCGGAGCATTGCTGCCAATGCAACGGGCTTCGCGGAAGACCACGCCGGGAACCGCAGCCGGCCTTTGTGCCGAGGGTGATATGCGCAACCTGATCCGCTCCAAGCTCCCGGACGTCGGCACCACGATTTTTACGGTGATGTCGGCGCGCGCCGCCGAGCTCGGCGCTATCAACCTCTCGCAGGGATTTCCGGATTTTGCGGTCCCGGAGCCACTGCGCGCTGCATTGGCCCGGCACGTCGAGGCAGGGCACAACCAGTACGCGCCGATGACGGGTGTGCCGGGCCTGCGGGAGCAGTTGGCCATCACGATCGGGCGCCACCACGGACGCACACCGGACCCGGTAACGGAGATCACGGTAGTGCCGGGAGCCACCGAAGCGATTTTCTGCGCCATCATGGCAAGCGTGCATCCCGGCGAGGAGGTGATTCTTTTCGATCCCGCCTACGACAGCTACGAGCCCTCGGTGCGCATGGCCGGCGGTCGCGCCTTGCGCATACCGCTCATGCCACCGGATTTTCGTATCGACTGGCAGCGCGTGAAGGAAGCGCTCAGCCCGCGCACGCGCCTCATCGTGATCAACACGCCGCACAACCCCACGGGCACGGTGCTGGAGGCCGCGGACCTCGATGCGCTGGAAGCCCTGGTCGAGCACACCGGTGCGCTTATCCTCTCCGACGAAGTCTATGAGCATCTGGTGTTCGATGGCCGCCAACACCACGGCGTCCTCTCCCGCCCCGCGCTGGCGGAGCGGGCCTTCGCGGTGTTTTCCTTCGGCAAGAGCTTTCATGCCACGGGCTGGAAAACCGGTTATTGCGTGGCGCCCGCCGCTCTTAGTACGGAATTCCGCCGGGTGCATCAATTCGTGACCTTCGTGGCGGTGACGCCGATACAGCACGCGCTCGCCGAGTTCATCCACGATCACCCGGAGCATCTGGCCGGACTGGGCGCGTTCTATCAGGCGAAGCGGGACTTCTTTTACGAGGCGCTGGAGGGCTCCAACTGGCGCGGCGCGCGCGCCTCGGGCTCGTATTTCCAGCTGCTGGACTACTCGGCGATCGCCGACGTGCCTGACACCGAAATGGCCGAGCGACTGGTGCGCGAGCACGGTGTTGCGGCCATTCCGATCTCGGTGTTCTACGAAAATCCGCCGCCGCTGCGGCTGTTGCGATTCTGCTTTGCCAAGCAAGAGCAGACGCTCGACCGGGCGGCCGAACGCCTGCGACTGCTCTGAGAGGGGTTTTTCTCAGAAGGCCGAGGGCATCACCGTCGGCTGCTGCGGCGCGCTGAAGAGCGGCCGCGACATCTCGGCCCAGTCGATATCGCCGTCGTCGCGGTGGTTCTCGTACTCCAGCATGCCCAGCTTGTCGAATAGCGGGCGCACGCTGTCGGTCAGCAGGCCGATGCGGCGCAGGTTGGGCATCACCCGCATGAACATCAGGTTGCGGAACATCTGGCGGAATTCACCGTCGAGGTAGATGCGGCGCGCTTCTTCCACATCCCAGCCCCAGTGGTGGAACACATCCTTGGGTACCATGCGCTCGCGCGCCACGATGCAGGCCTCGTAGGCGAAGCGCGCGCGCTCCTCGCGCTCGGCTTCGGTGAGATTTTTCAGGTGCTGCTCGAGGTAATTGATGCCGAAGGTCACGTGGCGTGACTCGTCACGCAGCACCAGTTCGATGATGTCTGCGAGCAGCATGCCCGGCGGCGTGGTCGCCTTCATGGTCACGAAGGCGGACAGCGCCAGCCCCTCGATGATCAGCTGCATGCCAATGAATTTCAGGTCCCAGCGTGGATCCGTGAGGATCTTGTCCAGCAGGCTTTTGAGCGCCGGGTCCACCGGGTACATGAAGCCCACTTTCTCCTGCAGGTACTTGTTGAAGACTTCGACGTGGCGGGCCTCGTCAAAGGTCTGCGAGGCCGCGTAGAGCTTGGCGTTCAGCGTGGGCGCGCAGCTGGTGAGTTGCGATGCCACCAGCAGGGCGCCCTGTTCGCCGTGGAGGAACTGCGCCAGGGTCCAGGCGTTCATGTGGGCGCCGAATTCTTCTTTCTGCGCCTCGGTCAGGGCCTCGTAAGGGGCATAGCCCTTGAAGGGCATGACGGCATCACGCTGTTCGGGGGTGAGTTTGGTGGCGGGCTTGCTCCAGTCGATGTCGGTCTGGGCGTCCCAGTTGAGCTGCTTGCCCAACTCATAGAGTTTCTTGATGCGGTCGTCCTGGATCTTGTAATCCCAGTTGTAGGCGCCGGTCAGCGGCGTCTGGAATATCTCGGCGACCTGCTGGGCGCTCGTGGCGTCGAGCTGCGGGGCGGCGGGGTCGAAGTAGCGGATCTCGCTAGGGGTATCGATTACGAATTGCACGCCCATCTGATGGTCCTCCGTGTTGGACGGGGTCCCGCAAGGAAATTCGCGGGACAGTGATCGCATGGTAGTTGCCTCCGTCATGGGCTCAAGGTTATCTTCAGCCATTAATAAGTCATTTCAGGCCAATACCTCGATGGGCCAGCGTGCACGCCTGCTCCGGCACGACGTTCCCGGCACGATGAGCGCCATCCTGCTGGAGGTCGCAGCAGAGTTTGGCGTGGGCCACACCCTCGTGCTGGCAGGCACCAGCGTCGATCTGAGCGCGCTTACTGCGCCCGACACCCGCGTCGCGGTGCACGACCACGATCGCATGCTGGCCAACTGCCTGCGCCATAGCGGCGAGCCCGGGATAGCCCTGCACTTCGGCAGCCGGATTCCGGTGGTCGCCCTCGGGGTGCTTGGATACGCATTGATGTGTTGCCGCAATCTGCGTGAATTGATCGAGATCCTTGCGCGCTATCACCGGCTTATCAGCGGCAGCCTGCATATCGACGTGCAGGACGACGGTGCGGAGGTCTCGTTGCGGCTGCTGGACCACGCAGCAGGCGAGGAGGTGCAGCCGCTCGATTGCGAGGTTTTCTTCGCCGCGGCCGCGGCCTCGCTGCGACAATTGTGCCTTGTCACGGAGGGCGCCTTGCGCGCCGAATTCGCTTACCCGGAGCCTGTTCACGGCGGGCTCTACCGCCGCCTTGTTTGCGGCGAGATCCGCTTCGAAGCCACCGTCAACCGCCTGGTCATAGACCGGAGCGTGCTCGATTTACCGCTGCAATTTGCCAATCCCACGCTGCTGCGGCTCTATCGGCAGCAGTGCGAGGACACGCTGGCCGCCACGCGTCGCAGTGCGCAGTTCACCACGGAAGTGCGCCGCTGGTTGCTCGGTACTCCCGGGAGCTTCCCGGGTTTCGAGGCGGCGGCCGCGGTACTCCACGTGAGTCCGCGCACCCTGCGACGCCGGCTGGAAGAGGAGGGCACGACCTACCAGCGCATTGTCCACGAGTTGCGCCGGCAGATCGCCGAGACCTACCTCCGCGACAGCATGATGTCAGTGGCCGAAATTGCGGAAATGCTCGGGTACACGGACATCTCTAATTTCCGCCGCGCCTTCGTGGGCTGGACGGGGCATTCCCCGGCTGGCTACCGGCGCAGCGCCCGTCGAGGTGCTGGCGGTTTCTGAGCGGTCCGCGGGCTGTAACGGCAAGGCCTGCTGCCGTGTCTTATGTGCCGCTGAAGTGCGGCGAGCGCTTGTCGCGCTGCGCGGCCAGACCTTCGCGCAGATCGGCCGACGCCGCGCAGGCCTCGACCGCGGCCTTCGCGGCGGCGTGGTCCAGCGTGCCGCTCGCGATCTCGCCTAAGATGCGCTTCATGGCGCGTACGGGCAGTGGTGCGAGGGTGGCGAGTTCTGCGGCCAGTGCCTGTGCCTCGGCGGTGAGCCGTTCACGCGGGAGTATCCGGTGCAGGAAGCCTGTCGAGAGCAGTGCGGCATCATCGAAGAGCTCTGCCGCAACCAGGATGCGCGTGGCGGCGTCGAGGCCGAGGCGCTCGACGTAGCGCTGTAGACCCGCAAGGGGATAACACAGGCCGATTCGCGAGGCGGGCACCCGCAGGCGCATCCCGGCCACACCCAGCCGGTAGTCACAGCACAGGGCGAGCTCTGCTCCGCCTCCCCAGGCATCGCCGTTCAGCGCGCAGACGGTTGGAATCTCGAGGCTGCCAAGCGCGTCCGTCAGGGTGCTGAAGAGCTCGCCGCTCATGGTGCCGTCGGCAAGTTCGGCGAGCGAGGCGCCGCTGCAGAAGCTGCGCTCACCGGTGCCCGTGAGCAGCAGCGCCCGGACGGATGGATCGGCTGTCACCGCCGCGAGCCCCGCCCGGATCCCCGCGACGTCGGCCGCGCCTAGCGCGTTGTGTTTTGCCGGACGGGCCAAGGTCAGGCGGGCGAGGCCTGCGTCTATCGTGAGGCTGAAGCCAGACTCTTGCATGTGTTCTCCTCCAGCCGGAAAGCGGCAACGCCTAGCGTATACTCGCGGCCCGAAACGCGCCCGGTTGCCGCGTAGGGTGTCGCCGCCCTGGACGATAAACACAATGAACCCCGACCGCTTCGCCGATATCCGCCCCTACAACGACGATGAAGTCGCCGGCGTCATCGCGCGGCTGCTCCGCAACAATGCGCTGCTCGACGCCATCGCGCGGCTGCGGGTGCCGCGGACAAGCGCGTTGTTGGGAGTCTGGATGCGTCCGCTGGTGCGTGCTGCCCTCGCGTGGCAGTCCCGCAATATCCGCGATGTGCATGGCTTCCAGCGCATCGTGGAGCGCTATATGCGTTCGATGGTCGAGACCTGCACCACGGCTTTCACCGTGAGCGGTCTTGAACGCCTCGATCCAGCAGCCAGTTACCTTTTTGTGGGCAATCACCGCGACATTGCGCTGGATCCGGCGTTCATCTCCTACGCCTTGTTCAGCTCCGGGCGAGACACCGTGCGGGTTGCCATAGGCGACAACCTGCTCACCCGGGATTACGTCTCGGACCTGATGCGGCTCAACAAGAGCTTCATCGTGCGCCGTTCCGCCCGCGGACCCCGGCAGATGCTCGCGGCCTACCAGGAGCTGTCCGGCTATATCAGTCATTCGCTGCTGCAGGAGCGTCAGTCGATCTGGATCGCGCAGCGCGAGGGCCGCGCGAAAGACGGCTGGGATCGCACGGAGCCCGCGATAATCAAGATGCTGGCGATCAGCAAGCCGAAAGAACAGCCCTACGGGGAGTTTATCGCCGCGCTGCACATCGTGCCGGTGGCGATTTCGTATGAATGGGATCCCTGCGATGCGGGGAAGGCGCATGAGCTCTGCGCTCGTGCACAGCATGGTCTCTACCAGAAATCCGAGCACGAGGACGTGGACAGCATCGCTCGCAGCATCACTGCGCCCAAAGGTGCGGTGCACGTGGCCTTCGGCGAGCCGCTTGGCGGGGACTTCGCCGGTCCCGATGACGTGGCCGCTGCCATAGACCGCCAGGTGCTGGAGCTCTACCGTCTGCAGCCCACCAACCTCTGTGCCTACCGCATGGCAGAAGAGGGCCGTCTGCCTGGCGACCACTCCGGCGAAGCCGAGGCCGCGGACGGCGTGCTCGCGGCGTTCCGCGCGCGTCTCGATGCGCTCCCCGAGCCGGAACGTCCCTTCCTCACCGCCATGTACGCCAATCCCATCCGCAACCGCGCCGCTACGCGCTGAGGCCTGCTGTCACGGGACCTCAGGCAGCAGTCGCGCGCCAGCTGAGCAGTCCTGCGGCGTTCAGGTCCATGTCGAATGCGATGAAACGGGCGATCGCCCCGAATCGCCAGCGGCAGCCCGCGGCGCGCAGCCGCTCCACGGTGTGCGCGGTGAGGCTCTCCTGCAGCGCGGCCTGCGCCTGTGGTCCTGCCGGTGCGGCCAGGCACAGGCGCACATAGCTGTCGATTTCGGCGTGCAGCGTCTGCGCTAGTCCCGCGCGCACGGCCACATGCCCGAAATGCGTGAGGTTGAAACCCGAGGGCTCCGCGGCCATCAGCAAGTCGATGCTGGCATGCAGGGCTGCGGGGTCGAACTGCACGGGCGTGGTGGTGGGCATCAGGAAGGGAATGCCGTCGAAGCACAGTTCGCGGTAGGCGATGCCGAAGGTGTCACCGGTGAACCAGCTGGCACTTGCCTCATCCCAGATGCAGAAATGGTGCTTCGCATGGCCCGGGGTGTCGCGGATCCGCAGCACCCGCGAGCCGAGGCTCCAGTCACTGCCATCAGACGCTGCCACCACCCGGCTCGCGTCGGCCGGTACTACCGTGCCGTAGAGCGCATCGAATCGCTGTTGGCCATACACCGCCACCGACCCGGCAATGAGGTGCGTCGGATCGATCATATGCCGCACCCCGCGGGGATGAACCAGCAGGCTTGCATTCGGGCAGTGCGCCAGCAGTGCGCCCGCGCCACCGGCATGGTCGAGGTGCACGTGGGTGGGAATGATCCAGCGCACGGACTCCGGCGCCACGCCCGCTGCGGCCATGCCCCGCAGAATGCGCCCCACGCTGCGCGGCGCGCCGGTTTCGATGATCGCCGCCTCGTCGCCGTGTTGCAGCAGGAAACTCGCAGCAAGGCCCGGCCGCATGTAGCCGGTGTCGATGCAGCTGATGCCGTGGCCGATGGCTTCGATCATTCCTCTCTCCCGCGCTCTGTCGTCCTCAATTCCGCCGGGCCGCCCGTACCCGATTCACGCCGGTCCGCTGGCGGGCGCCTGATCCATGCCCGCCGCCTGATATAGTCGCGCCGAATACGCTTCCGGACAGGCCACAGCCTTGCTGAACGACGAGGTCAAACAGGCGATACAGGGTGCCTACAGCAGCTGGCTCGCGGCCCGCGGACTGAAGCCGCGCACGGGTCAGCGCGCCATGATCGCGCACATCGCCAATGCGCTCTCGCGGGACGGGCAGGATGAGGCTGGAGGCAGCCCCATCTGTGTCGTCGAGGCCGGGACCGGAACCGGAAAAACCATAGCATACGTGGTGGCGGCCATCCCCATCGCGCAGGCGTTGGGCCGCAAGCTGGTGATCTCCACCGCCACCGTGGCGCTGCAGGAACAGCTGTTCTATCGCGACCTGCCCGACCTGCAACGCGCCGGAGCACTCGATTTCAGCTTTGCTCTCGCCAAGGGTCGTGGCCGCTATGTCTGTCCGGCGCGCCTCGACACCCTGGTGCGCAGCAGCTCTGGCGACGACGCGCAGATCGCGCTCGTTGAAGAGCCGCTGAACCTGAGCCCGGATGCGGTGCAGTTCTACCGCGCGCTCTCTGCCGGCTGGTCCGACAGCAGCTGGGCCGGAGACAGGGATTCCTGGCCGGAGGCCATCCCGGACGGTCGCTGGGCGCTTGCCACCACTGATCATCACCAGTGCTCGGGAAGGCGTTGCAGTTACGTGAGCCAGTGCCCGTTTTTCACGGCGCGTGCGGGTCTGGAGGCGGCCGATTGTGTGGTGGCCAATCATGATCTGGTACTCGCAGACATCGCGCTCGGTGGCGGCGCGGTGCTGCCTGCGCCCGAGGACAGCATCTACATTTTCGACGAGGCACATCACCTGCCCGACAAGGCCTGCGCCCACTGGTCGTTCCAGACACGGATCGGGCTGGCACGCGAGCAGCTTGCCGAGGGCTCCCGGCTGGCGACTAGCTTGCTTGCCGAACCCCGCGCCTCCGAGACCATGCGCCGGCGCCTCGCCGAGGCGCCGGGTTTGTGCGTCGAGGCCGATGCGTTGCTCTGCAGCGTGAACGCGGAACTCCTCGCCCTGCTGCCGCAGTCGCCGCGCGCGGACGAATCGGCGCTGGAATTCCGCCTCCCTCACGGTCGCGTTCCTCCGGCGGTCGCGGGCCTGGCGGCGGCGCTACACAACACCCTCGCTCGCCTTGCCGCGGCCGTGACGGATGCCGCCGATGATCTATCGCGCACGCTGGAGCAGGGCGGCGCGAGCGCGCAGCAACGTTATGCCGCGCTCGGACTGTTTGCAGCACGGGCACAACGGCTGTCGGGTCTGTGGCAGGCCTGGGCCGAGCCCGACCCCGAAGGCGAGGCCCCGCGCGCGCGCTGGATACGTCTGGCCGAGCGCCGTGCCACCGAGGATCTCGAGGTGGCGGTGGCCCCGGTGCTGGCCTCCTCGCTGCTCTACGACCGGGTCTGGAGCCGTGTGGCCGGAGCCGTGCTCACCTCGGCCACGCTAACGGCGTTGGGGAGCTTCGAGCGGATCCTGCTGCGGGCGGGTCTGCCGGATGATTGCCTGTTTGCCACGGTGCCCAGCCCCTTCGACTACGCCGCTCGGGCCTGTCTGGCGGTGCCGCGACTTGCGGCCGATCCCAGTGATCCCGCAGCCCACACGAGAGAGGTCGGGCGCTGGCTCGAGGAGGAGCTCAATCTGGCCGAGGCAAGCCTGGTGTTGTTTGCCTCGCGCCGGCAGATGCGCGAGGTCTATGACCGCGTGTCGCTCTCGCTGCGCGATTGCGTGTTGCTGCAGGATCATTTCGGCAAGCAGGAACTGCTTCGCCTGCACCGCCAGCGTATCGATGCGGGCGAGGGTTCGGTGATCTTCGGACTGGCGAGCTTCGCCGAGGGCATCGATCTGCCCGGCGGCTACTGCATGCACGTGGTGATCGCGAAGCTGCCGTTCGCCGTGCCTGATGATCCTGTCGAAGCTGCGCTCGCCGAGTGGATCGAATCACGCGGTGGCAATCCCTTCATGGAGATCTCGGTGCCCGATGCGGCGCTGCGGCTGGTGCAGGCGAGCGGGCGTCTGCTGCGCACCGAGGAAGACACCGGCCGCATCACGCTGCTCGACCGACGCGTGATCACCAAGGCCTACGGCAGAAAGATTCTCGACTCGCTGCCGCCATTCCGGCGGGAGATCGGGTGAGGGTGGTGCCTGTCGTGGCGCAGTCGCGCGCATGGCGCGCTTGTATGTTCGCCCCCGGCAGGTCTAAAAGGGCCTGCCGGGGGTGGAGGGACCATGGCCGCTTCTGACTGCATGCAGTACAGACT
>CAJADV010000544.1 GCA_903938575.1 uncultured Gammaproteobacteria bacterium | reverse complement strand
TCTCGTCGATGCGACGAATGGCGACCGCGGCGGCCTGAACCCGTGGCGGGATACGGTCGTAACCCCACACACGGCCGACCTCCTCGGCCAAATCCGGCTCGATGCGGATATCGAAACGAAAGGATGCCGGCATGACTTGCCAACCGCCCTCGCAGGGCGCGGCCGGCAAACCCAGCGACCCGAGGATCCGGAGAACCTCAGGGTGAGGAACCTGGATGCCAAGCAGCATGTCCAGACGGGCGGCCCGCAGCATGATGGGCTTCAGCGCCGGCAGGTGCTCGGCGGCAGTAACGCTGACGACCGGACCCGGCAGGCCGCCTGCTATGTCCAGAAGCAGTCGCGTGGCACGCTCGATCGCCACCGCCTGCAGCACGAAATCCACGCCTCTCTCGAAACGCTGCGAGGCGTCTGTCTGCATCCCATAGAAACGAGCCTTGCCAGCCATCGGCTGCGGCGCAAAGAACGCCGACTCCAGAAAGACATCCCGGGTGCTCTCGCTCACGGCGGAGCCCTGCCCGCCCATGATGCCGGCCAGGGCGACCGCTCGCTCCGCGTCGGCGATCACCAGCGTGTCGGCCCGGAGCTCGAGCTCGCTGCCATCGAGCAGCGGCATCTTCTCGCCCGGATGGGCGCGGCGGACCACGATGCCACCCTTAAGCTGTGCTAAATCAAAAGCATGCAGCGGCTGCCCGAGTTCGAGCATCACCAGGTTGGTGACGTCGACCACGGCGTCGATGGATCGCAACCCTGCCCGCCGCAGTCGCTCGCGGAGCCACAGGGGGCTGGGCGTCGAGACATCCACACCCCGGATCACACGCCCGGCATAGGCCGGGCAGTAATCGGGCGCCTCGAGCCTGATCTCCAGCCGATCGGCGATAAGCGCCGCGACAGGAGAGAGATCCGGACCACCAGCGGCGATGCCGTACAGCGCCGCCGTCTCCCGGGCGAGTCCGCGTATGCCCAGGCAGTCGCCCCGGTTGGGGGTGAGCTTCAGGCCGATCACGCGGTCGTCGCGCCCGAACAGAGCCCCCACATCCTCGCCCAGCACCAAGTCGTCGGGCAGCTCGATCAGCCCTTCGGCGCGCAGGTCTTGCAGGCCAAGCTCGTCCGCGGAGCAGAGCATCCCGAAGGAGTCGACGCCGCGCAGCGTGGCCTTGGCGATCGTCATGCCGGGCAAGATCGCGCCGACCCTTGCGAAAGCGACGCGAAGACCGGCACGCACATTGGCCGCTCCGCAGACCACCTGCCATTCGTCCGCGCCGTCGAAAACCCGGCAGACCCGCAGCCGCTCGGCATCCGGGTGCGGGCTGACACCGCGGACTTCCGCGCTCACCACCCCATGCACAGCCGCCCCGGCAGGCTCCACGGATTCAACCTCAAGGCCTGCCATGGTCAGCCTGACAGCCAGCTCCTCGGTGCTGGCCTCCGGACTCACCCATTCCCTCAACCACTGCTCGCTGATCTTCATGCCACCACCGCCGGAGCTGTATTCCGGTGTATTTTTAACCTTAAGTAAAACAGGTATCCAATTGAATCAATTGAACTGTTCAAGGAAGTTCAAGTCATTTTCGAAGAAGAGCCGGAGATCGTTCACGCCATAGCGCAGCATCGTGAGCCGCTCCACCCCCATGCCGAAGGCGTAGCCCGTATAGCGCTCGGAATCAATCCCGGACATCTCGAGCACCTTCGGATGGACCAGTCCGCAGCCCATGACCTCGAGCCAACCCGTGTTGCTGCAGACTCG
>CAJADV010000543.1 GCA_903938575.1 uncultured Gammaproteobacteria bacterium | reverse complement strand
CGCGCACGGCGTTGTGGCCGAAGAAGTGCGCGCTACGCGGGAAGCTGCCGGGATGTTCGATACCTCGGTCTATGCGCGTTACGAAGTGAGCGGCCCCGGCGCAGAAGCCTGGTTGGACCGCCTGCTCGCCTGCCGCCTGCCCGCGGTGGGCCGCGTGCGGCTCGCGCCGATGCTGGGTCACGGCGGCAAACTCATGGGCGATCTCACCGTGAGCCGTCTGGCGGAAGACCGCTTCTGGCTGATCGGCTCCTACTACCTGCAGGAGTGGCACGGGCGCTGGTTTCGCGAGTCGCTACCCGATCACGGCGTGAAGTTCACGAATCTCTCGGACGCGTGGACCGGGTTTGCGCTCTCGGGCCCGGCATCGCGGGATATCGTTGCCCGTCTCGTCGACCACAACCTCGGCCCCGCGAGCTTTCCTTTCATGAGCTGTGCGGAGATGGACGTGGGCCTCGCGCGGGCGGTGGTGGCGCGGCTCTCGCTCACCGGTGAACTCGGCTACGAGATCTACGTGCCCGCCACCGAGCAACGCGCGCTCTACCACGCGCTGATGGACGCCGGGCGCGACAGCGGCCTGCGCAATATCGGCAACCGCGCGCTCGATTCGCTGCGGCTGGAAAAGAGCTACGGCATCTGGTCCACCGAATTCACGCAATCGACCACGCCGGGGATGTGCGGGCTCAGTCGCCACGTCGCCTTCGACAAGGGCGATTTCATCGGCCGCGAGGGCGCGCTACGCGAGCGCGATGCACCATCGGAGCGTGTTCTCGTGACGCTCGCCATCGAGGCGACCGACGCGGACGCCTCGGGCTTCGAGCCGGTGAAGTGCGAAGGCAGGTTGGTGGGTTACACGACATCCGGTGCGTACGGGCACCACGTGGGGCAGAGCCTGGCGATGGCGTATGTCGACCGCGACATCGTGCGTGAAGCGCCCGCACTCAGCGTGGACGTGGTGGGGGAGAGCAGGGCGGCGCGTGTGTTGCGGGAGGCGGCGTGGGATCCGAATGGGGAGCGTATTCGCGCCTGACCCGCACAGCGTCGCCCGCCTCACTTCCCCGTGGGAGCGGGCCACGCCCGCGACTGCCGTCCGCTTCCGCAGCCGGTCTATTCGCGGTTGGCTTCTATCTCGAAACGCATGTGCACTTCGTCGCCCACCAGCCCGTTGGCGACGGCGTAGTCCATGCCCCAGTCGCTGCGTCGCAGCGTGGTGCTGGCCGATATGCCGAGGGTGTAGCGCGCGAGCCCGAGCGGGAAGGGATAGTCCGCTGCCTTGTTCAGCCGCACGGCAAGTTCGACCGGTCGCGTTTTACCCAGCAGCCTGAGGCTGCCTGGCAGCATGCCCGTGCCGTTTTCGTCCAGCGTGATGCTGCCGGCTACGAAGACCGCCTCCGGGTGAGCCTCCGCGTCGAGGAAATCGTCATCTCGCAGGTGGTTGTCGCGTTTGGTGTGGTTGCTGAACACGCTGGAGGTGTCCACGACCACGCGCCCTTCCTGTAGCGTGCGTGTGCTTTCGTCGTAGACGAAACGGCCGCTCGCCTTCAGGAACAGCCCCAGCGTATCGGCGTAACCGATGTGGCGCACACGGAAGGATATGCCGAAGTGGTCGGGATCGATCACGAACTCTCTTGGCTCTGCGCGGGCGGGCGATGACAGAGCCTGGGTCAGCAGAAGCGTGAGCGCTGCAAGTCCCGTCGCGAGCGGTGGGCAGCGGCGTGCGAATGAGATGGCGGTAGACATGCGACTCCTCCTTGTGTGATCGGTTTCAGCTGTGTGATGTCAGTGCTTCAGGCCCTGCCGCGTGCTTTCGAGTGCAACCACCGTACATCCACCGCGAAGGACCAGCCAAGCAGCGCGAGCGAACTCCACAGCAGGGGCGCCGCCACGTGCGGCATCACCCACGGCGAGAGTGCGCACACCAGGCTCGCAACCTGCCACACGCAGATCGCCTTGCGACGCCAGCTCTCCGGCAATGGCATCGCGAGCCACGGCCAAGGCCACATCGCCGCGACCAGCAGGTACCGCATGGCACCGATGGCAAGCACCCAGGTGCCCGCCTTGCCCAGCGCGAGTACGCAGAGACAGAGCACGAGGATCAGGAAGGCGTCGAGTTCCATGTCGAACCGAGCACCGAAGGCGCTCGCCGTGCCGGTGCGCCGGGCTACCCAGCCATCTAGCCCGTCTGCCGCGAGCGCGACAACCGCCGCTCCCACCAGCCAGTGGGCCCGCGCGCCGAGCCATGTCCCGTTAAACAGCGCCGCCGCGATCAGGCAGACCAGCACGCCACGTGCGAGCGTCACGCGGTTGGCAGGTCCAAGCCCGCTGTCCTTCGGCAGCTGCCACGCGATGAGCGCCGCCATCGCCAGGTACCCGGCCGTTGCTGCAATCGCAAACTCCCTTGGAGCCCCGAGCCACCGGCCGGCCGCGGTCGCCAGCAGCAGGACCGCGCCGCAGCCGGTCACAAGTTCCGCAATCAGGAGCGGGTATGGTGCTTTGGAAGATCTGCTCTGCATGGTGCTCCGGTACTTGTGGTGGAGCTTCGACGATACACTCGCAGGCCTGTCAACGGCATCCATTACACCGCGCGGGAAGGGTTCGAATGACGCAGCACACCGAGGCCTTCTGGGTTGTCTCGCCGCAGTGCGGGGAGATACGCCCCGAGGCACTCCCCGATCCGCGCGATGGCGAGGTGCGCGTACGGGCGCTGTATTCCGCCGTGAGTCGCGGCACCGAGAGCCTGATCTGGCGCGGGGCGGTGCCCCAGGCCGAGTACACGCGCATGCGCGCTCCCTTCCAGAGCGGTGATTTTCCCTTTCCCGTGAAGTATGGCTACGCAAGCGTCGGTGTAGTGGAGGCGGGCGATGCAGCGCTGCTCGGGCGCACCGTTTTCTGCCTGCATCCGCACCAGACACGCTATGTGGTGCCTGCCGCCGCGGTGATGCCGTTGCCTGCTGACTTGCCGAGTGGTCGCGCGGTGCTCGCCGCCAACATGGAGACCGCCGTGAATGCGGTGTGGGATGCGCAGGCCGGCCCGGGTGACCGGATCACGGTAGTGGGCGCGGGGGTGGTCGGTGCGCTCGTGGCCTATCTTTGTGCGCGGATCCCGGGCGCAGAAGTGGATCTGCTCGACATCGATCCCGCGCGAGAGGCGCTCGCCCGCGCTCTCGGATGCCGCTTCAGTCACCCGGAGCAGGCGACGGGGGAGCGTGATCTCGTGATCCACGCGAGCGGCCATGCTGCGGGGCTTCGCTCCGCCCTCGGGCTTGCAGGCCCCGAGGCCACGGTGCTCGAGATGAGCTGGTACGGCAGTCAGACCGTGGAGTTACCGCTCGGTGGCGCGTTCCACTCGCGTCGCCTCACGTTGAAGTCCAGCCAGGTCGGACGTTTGCCACCGTCACGCGCGCCGCGTTGGGACACCCGCCGACGGCTGGGCCTCGCGCTCGAACTGCTGCGTGACGAGCGCCTCGAGGCGCTGATCAACGATGAGGGCCGCTTCCAGGACTTGCCCCTGAACATGGGCCGCCTTGCCTGCGATCCGCGTGGCGTGCTCTGCCACCGTGTGCAGTACGAACAACCCTGAATCCGCATCACACACCACCGAGGCAACGCACGCATGTACAGCCTGAACGTCCGCGATCACATCATGATCGCCCACAGCTTCCAGGGGCAGATTTTCGGGCCCGCGCAACGGCTGCATGGTGCGACCTACATCGTGGACCTCACCTTTCGGCGCGAGGCGCTAGATGCCGACGGGTTGGTCGTGGACATCGGGCTTGCCTCGCACTCCCTGAAGCGCGTGCTGGAGGCGTTGAACTTCCGCAACCTCGACGATGAGCCCGACTTTTCTGGCAAGAACACCACCACCGAATTCATGGCACGCGAGATCTTCGATCGCATGGTGGCGGAACTGCGCGCCGGTGCGCTCGGCCCGGGCGCGCAGGGCGTGAACGTGATATCGGTGACGCTCCACGAATCACATATCGCCTGGGCGAGCTACGAAGGGCCCGTGTGAACCGGACGTGCAGTTTCGTCGTTGCGGGTTCGCCGGCACAGTTCACCGGCGGCTACCTCTACGACGCGCGCATCGCGCAGGGGCTGGTCGCGCTCGGCTGGGAGGTGCAGACCTATGGCCTCGAGGGCCGCTTCCCGTTGTCCGATGCGCGTGCCGCGGATGCGCTCGCGCAGTGCCTTGCCGCACACCCGGACGGTGCCTGTGTCGTCATCGACGGACTCGTGTACGGTGGCTTGCCCGAGGCGGTGCGCGATCACGCGCATCGCCTCGATCTGGTGGCGCTCGTTCACCACCCGCTTGCCGAGGAGACCGGCCTCGACCCCGGCGTGCGCGATACCCTTGCGGCCACCGAGCGCGCTGCCCTCGCCCATGCAAGACGGGTGGTGGTGACCAGCGGCTTCACCGCGCGGCAGCTGGCGGATTATGCGGTGCCGCCCGGGCGCATCCACGTGGTGGAGCCGGGCATCGATCCGTCCCCGCTCGCCGCGGCCGACCACGAACCTCCGCGGCTTCTCTGCATTGCGAGCATCGTGCCTCGCAAGGGGCACCTCGTCCTCGTCGAGGCCCTCGCGGCGTTGCGGGCGCTCGCGTGGTCTTGCACCCTGGTGGGCAGTGCTGTCCGTGATCCTGCCCATGCCGCTGCGGTAACGCAGGCCATTGCGGCGGCCGGGCTCGCCGGACGCATCATATTCGCCGGTGAACTGTCGCCCGCGAGTCTGCGGGAGTACTGGCTCGGAGCGGATCTCTTCGTCCTGCCCTCGTTCTACGAGGGCTACGGCATGGTCGTGACCGAGGCCATCGCACACGGTCTGCCCGTGCTGACGACGCGCGGTGGCGCGCTTGCCGAGACCTTGCCCCCAGGCGCCGGGATGTTGGTGCCGCCCGGTGATGCGACTGCCTTGGCCCATGCGCTCGAACAGCTGCTGCGCGACGGCGCTGCGCGGGCGGCGTTACGTACCGCGGCGCGCGAGGCGCGCGGCCACCAAGGCGACTGGATGCAAGCGGCGCGGGCATTTGCAGCCGTACTCCAGGGGACGCCCGCGTGAGTCCCGCACATGACGCACTGCATCCCGAGAGTCGCTTCGAGGCGGACTGGCTCGCGCTCCGGGAAGGCGCTGATGCCGATGCCCGATCCCCGGCGCTCACCGCACGCGCGGCCCGCTGGCTCGAGGCACGTGGAAGAACGCCGTTCGCCTGCGTCGATCTCGGCTCGGGCAGCGGCTCTAACCCGCGGTTCCTCGCGCCACGGCTGCCGGGGCCGCAGTCCTGGTGCCTCGTCGACCACGATGCCCGGTTGCTCGAGCGCGCCGTTCGCGATGGCGCCCTGCTTCGTGATGCTGCTGGCCAGACGGTCGCGCTCCGCGCGGAGTGCCGGGATCTCGCCGCACTCCGGCCCGATGCGTTCACCGGTGTGGATCTGGTCTGCGCCTCGGCGCTGATGGATCTGGTGGGCGGGGCCTGGCTCCAGCGCCTCGCGGCGGCGTGCTCCCGCGCGGGCGCGGCCGCCTTGTTCAGTCTCTCGGTGGATGGCGAATGGTCGTTCCGCCGCGGGCCACACCAGGACGAGGACCCCGACGATATGCTCGCGCGGGAAGCCTTCAACGCACACCAACGGCGCGACAAGGGCGTGGGCGGCGCGCTGGGCCCCGATGCACATACGCACCTCGCCGCGAGCCTGCGAGGTGTGGGCTACCGCGTGCACGTGGCACCGAGCCCGTGGCAGCTGCGCATGGATCGCCCGCGGGAGGTCGCACTCGCCGCAGCGCTCATGGAGGGCTGGTGTGACGCAGCGCTGGCGCAGATGCCCGGTGAGGCCCTGCGTCTGCGCGCCTGGCACGCCCGCAGACGCGAGGCACTCCACGATCCCGCCTTCCGGATGTGCGTGGGTCATGTCGATGTTTTCGCCTGTCCCGGCGGGGAGCGGGCGGGCACAGAGCCGGGCGCGTGAGCGCGATCGACACTGCGCCGCGGCGCAGCCGGGCCCCGTGGCTGCGAGCGCTTTCGAGCGTATTGCTCCTTGCGGGGCTGGTCGCGTGGGTCGGGCCTGCGAGTCTGCTCGGTATGCTCGAAACCCTGTCGATCCCGTGGCTTCTGTTCGCGCTTGTGCTCAGCGTCCCGCAGGTACTGCTGTCGGCCTGGCGCTGGCAGCTCACGACCGGCCTACTCGGCATACCGCTGCCCTTCTTGCACGCACTTCGCGAGTACTGCCTCGGTAACGTCCTGAACCAGGTACTGCCGGGCGGCGTAGCGGGTGATCTCACCCGTGCCTGGCGCCACGCGCGCACCGCCTCTGCCACGCGCGCGGCCTGGCATGCCGTGATGATTGAGCGGGCTGCGGGGCAGCTCGTACTGCTCGCCTGCGCGCTGCTCGCCTTGCCTTGGGCACCTGCGATCGGCGGGGACTTCCGCAACGGGGTTGCGAAGAACATCACACTCGGCCTTTCAGGTGTCGCCCTCGTGCTGCTCGCCGCCGTGCTCACGCGCCGGATGTCACCCGCGGTGGCACGGTTCGGGCGGGACTTCGCGCAGGCTGTGTTCTCGCGCCGCGCGTGGTTCCCGCAGCTGCTGCTCTCGCTGGCGCTGGTGGGTAGCTATGTGGTGGTGTATCTCTGCTGTGCCCGCGCGCTGGGTGTCGGGACGGGCGCGCTCGCGCTGGTGCCACTCATCCTCTGGGTACTGGTGGCGATGGCGGTGCCGCTCTCGCTGGCAGGCTGGGGTATCCGTGAGGGCGCGGCGGCAGGTATCTGGATGCTCGCCGGCCTGTCGGTGGCGCAGGGCGTGGCGATCTCGCTGCTCTATGGTGTCGTCGTGCTGGTGTCGGCGCTGCCGGGCGCTTTCCTGCTGCTTGCGTTCCGGTCGCCGCCAGGAGCGCCGGTGAAGGTCGCCTCAGATAGTCCCGGTTGAAGGCTCTGCCGCAGGTGCGCCCAGCGCCAGATCGAAGAGGCTGTCTGCGCCACAGGCAAACACCCGGCAGCGCGGGCGCAGCGCGGCCTCCAGGGTGGCTATGGGAGGCAGGCAAATCCCCGGGCGCCCCGAGCCGATCAGCATAGGCGCTACCAGAAGGTGCAGCCTGTGCAGCGCCCCCGCCTCGAGGAACCGCGATACGGTGAGCCCTCCACCCTCCACCAGCACGCGCTGCAGCCCCCTCTCCACCAGGGACTGCAGCACGACCGCAGGGTGGATTCCAAACGCAGGGTGATGCGGTAGCTGCACGCTCTCGATGCCCGCTGGCAATGACGGGTTGCCAGCGACAGCGCCCCCGCCCTGCGCCTGCAGATGCAGCACACGCGCCTGCCCGTCGCGGAACAGGCGGCAGTCCGCACGTGCCCGCCCCGTGGGGTCCAGCAGCACCCTCACCGGGTTGTGCCCCTCGACATGCCTCACGGTAAGCTGGGGATCGTCCGCGTTAAGAGTGCCCACGCCGATCACCACGGCATCTACGATCGCCCGCAGCCGGTGCAGGTGCGTCCGTGCGGCCTCGCCGTTGATGTAGTGCGAGGCGCCGGTGTGGGTGGCGATTCGTCCGTCCAGGCTCTGGCCGAGCTGGCCTATGACGAGCGGCCCCGTGCGTGACACGAGTGGCGCAAAGACCTCGAGCAGGCTCTGCGCCGGCGCCGATACGGGCCGCTCGGCGTGCCAGGAGCCGTCCGGCAGAAAATGTATCGGAGCGTCCGAACCACTGTTCGACGCGCGGTCTACCCCCGCCCGCTGACGATTAATCGAGGATCTTGTGGCCGACCAGGCCTCGGCCTCCGTAATCTCTTCAATCGGCATTCAAGAGTCCTTCCTTACGACGTGGAGGGTGCGGTAGCCGGAACCACTCCATGGAGGTGACCGATGCGACATGCAGAGCGAGCGGTTTTCGATCTGCACCGGGGCCTGCCCGTGCTCATCGCCGACCACACGGGCGACATGCTAGTGCACCCGGTCGAGGGCATCACCATCGGGAGTATCGCGCGGTTTCGTGAGCTGGGAGGAGATCGTTGTGCCTTGCTGCTCACCGGGCATCGGCTCGCGAGCATGTCGGTCCCTGAAGTCGCGGAGTTTGCCGCTCTGCCGATCGTGCTGCCTGCCAGCCCCGCCGAACTGCTCAGGCTCGCGGGTGAGCACGGGCAGCGTCTGCCGGAAGGCGCCTCTCTGCGCGACTGCGTTGCGACCGAGCAGGCCGCCGTGAGACTGCTGCGGCGTGCGCGCGTGCTGCCCGCGGGTCTTGCCGTGCGGGTGCCTGCCGGCAACGTGGGGGCGGTAGATGCGGCAGTGCGAGAGGGGGAGTTCCTGCGCGTGCCCCTCGAGGAGGCGCTCGCACTCTGTGACGGGGCCCCGCGTCTCGTCCGCGCCGGTGAGGCGCGTGTGCCGCTCGCGCAGGGCGTGGACAGCTGCTTTGTGCTGTTCCGCGAACGCGACGGCTTGCAGGAGCACGTTGCCGTGCTGGTGGGGGATCCCGCGCGCTGGCCAGAGGCCGTGCCGGTGCGCCTTCATTGCGCCTGCCTTACCGGGGATGTGTTCGGCAGCCAGCGTTGCGATTGCGGCGAACAACTGCAGCGCAGCATCGCCACCATCAACGCGCAGGGCGGAGGAATCCTGCTCTACCTCGCGCAGGAAGGGCGTGGTATCGGACTCGCCAACAAGCTGCGCGTGTATCGCCTGCAGGACGAAGGCCTCGACACCGTCGACGCAGACCGCACGATCGGGTTCGGCGATGACGAGCGGGATTACCGTATCGCGCACGATATGCTGG
>CAJADV010000542.1 GCA_903938575.1 uncultured Gammaproteobacteria bacterium | reverse complement strand
CGCATCCGCGAACCCGAGGCTGCCTACGCCTTCCGCATGGTGCCGCGCAGCTGGCTGTCCGCGGATCCCTTCCTCGAGACAGGCCCCGACGGCCCCTACGCGAGTCTGGTGAAAACCTCGGGCCTGCCGCGCGACAACCCGGCGTATCGCGCGGGCTTCGTGAGCTGGATGGACTACAAGCCGATCACCGGCGAGAACGCGTGGGCCTTCCTGCTCGGCCCGCTGCACGCCGCGCGCCTCCACTACCAGGGCACGCTAGCGAAGCCCTGCGTGCCATTCACGGAACCCGCACTGCAGAACGCCCTGCCCCTGCTCGGCACCTTCGCGGCGATGCAATCCGCGCTGGGCGGCGTGTATTACGCGCCCGCGGGCACCGTGCAGAATCAGGGCAAGGAGCTGGTGGACCCGTACTTCGTATCGGTGGAAAACAACTTCTCGCTCTATGCGGGCCTCCAACTTCTCGAAGATACGCTCGCCTCGACGCTGCAGTCTGACGCCACGCTCGGCGATGGCGATCGCACGCAGATCGCCCGCGCACAGAAGCAAGTGCAGGTGTTGCTGCGCGGCGGCCAGCACGCGGACGGCAGACAAACCGCGGGGCTACAGGAATTCCTGCATCGCCATGCCTGGCAGAACGGCAGCTTCGTGCAGGGCGGACGCGCGAACGCCCCCGACACTCAAGCGCCGTGGGTGCCCACCGGCGGCCCCCGCGCCGTGGACGTGATCACCTGGGGCATCGCCACGCTGGGCGCCGACACACTGGACGGCTGGTTCGGCGGTGGCAGCGCCTTTCGCGCCTGGCAGGACATGAAACGCTGGGGCGGTTACGGCAAGGGCACGCAGCTCCTCGGCGTGGGCTTCTCCGACATTGACGGCAACGGCGAGGATTCTGACGGCAATTACCGCGCAGCGATCATGTCTGCGGAGTGGACCGCCGGCGCCATCACCGCCGTGCGCGAGATGATCACGCACTACGCATCACGCGGCCCGCAGGACCCGGCGGCGGCAGAGCTAAAGGAGTGGCTCGCGCAACTGCGCGCAGACGAACAAGGGATGCTGGAGGGGCTCGAGCAATTACGACTCGACCGCGTACCGGACGCGGGTTTCGACGATATCCTCGCCGCCGGCAGCCAGCCTTATCTGTATGCCAACCGCCGCGCGATGGTGCCCTTCGGCTGGCACGCCAATCCGCTGCCCAGCACCTGCGCCACCGCCTGGCGCATCATGCTGGCGCGGAACTTCAATCCGCTCGCGTCTCGCAAGGCTGTGCCGTGACGGCGGCAACCGCGCGCTCGATCTGACGCTCCACGCCGTCCGGGAATCCCTCGAAGCGGGCAGCGATACGCCCCTCACAATCGAGCACCACCGTGACCGGCATGGTATGCACGTCATAGCTGTCGGCGATGTGGCCGCTGGCATCCGAGACCATCGCCAACGTGGGCGCGCGCCGCGCCGCGAATTCGCGCGCCTTGGGAACGTCCTCGTCGATGTTCACACCGAGCACTTGCAGGCCTTTCGCCTCGTAGGCCGACTGCAGCCTGGCCGAGGCCGCGAGCGCCCGCCAGCAGGGCGCGCACCAGGTGGCCCAGAAATCCAGCACCATCGGCGTTCCGCGGTGTCCGGAT
>CAJADV010000541.1 GCA_903938575.1 uncultured Gammaproteobacteria bacterium | reverse complement strand
CGCGGTCGAAGCTGTCGTCGGCGCGCACCCAGGCATTGCCCGGCGCGTAGTGGCGACCATCGGCACCCAGCACGCTCAAGCGCGCATCGAGCGGCTCGCCGCGGGCATCGCGCAGGTTCAGCCCCAGCACCTGCATGGGCCGGCGCCAGATGCGCTTGCGCGGCAGGATTTCGCGGGAATCGCCGCCCACGGTCTGCAGCACCTGCAGGCTGGTGTTACCCGCCTCGTTGCTGATGAACAACACCTGACTGCCGTCGGGAGACCAGCGCGCGTTGCGACGATCGAATTCCCCGAAAGTGAGCGGCAGCGGCGTTTCGCCGCGTGGCGTGGTGAGCCAGAGTTGATGCCACTGGCGGCCCTGGTAGCTCGAATACAGGATCCGCTTGCCCTCGGGCGAGGGTTCCGGTCGGGCCGACCACGTGGTCTCCTCGGCGAGCACCCGGGTCCATTGCTCAGGTGCGTCGAGGCGCGCCGACCAGATGTCGCCACTGCCCCAGGCAAGACCGCGGTTGCTCACGAAGTACAGCGTCTGCCCATCCGGGCTCCACGCAGGATTTATCACATGATCGAAGGGCGAGTAGTAATAGCGCCGCAGCGTCTTTTCCTCGTGCTCGACGAAGAGACGTTTGGCCGCGAGCAGCCCCGTCTCGCCGCGCTCCGCGAGATACAGGGTGAAGCGCCCGTTCTCGCGCGAGGACACGAATACGATGCGCTTGCCGTCGGGCGAGTAGCGCGGCTCCACGGCCGCGGCGTTATCGCGGGTCAGGAGGCGCTCGCTGCCGCTCTGCAGGTCGAGTTCGACCAGCTCCAGCGCGTCGTGATCCTGTCGCGTGAAAACCACATGGCGCCCGTCGGGAGACACATCGGGCTGGTAGTCGTATCCCGGACCCGCGGTGAGCTCCCGCGCGGTGTCGCTGTCCAGCTGCTGCAGCCACAGCGAGCCGGCCATGCTGTAGACAACCGCCTTGCCGTCGGGCGTGAAATCCGCCGCCGACGGCCCGCTGCTCAGCTGCGGCATGTAGAGCTCGCGCCAGTAGTAGGCATGCGGCAGCGTGACGCCCTTCAGCACCGGCTCACGCGCCGCCTGCACCCCCACCGCCACTGACAAAATAAATGGGGTCAGACCCCATTTAATCGCGCGCTTCCGCATGGTCAGGCCTCCAGGGCTTCGTGCAGGCTGCGCTCCAGCAATACGAGGGCCTCATCGGCCGTTGCGCGATCGATCATCAGCGGTGGCATGAGCCGCAGCGTGCTCTGCCCGCAGTTCAGCAGCAGCAAGCCGTTGTGGAAACCGCGTGCCAGCAGCCTGTCGCAGAGCGCGGCTGCGGGCGTCTTGCAGGCCTTCGACGTCACGAGCTCCATCCCGATCCACAAGCCCGTACCGCGAACCTCGCCAATGCAGTCGAAGCGCTCCTGCATCGCGCGCAGCTTGCCGAGCACGTATTCGCCGACGTCGGCGGCGTTTTGCATCAGGCCGCCCTCCACCGCATCGAGCGTTGCCAGGGCCGCCGCGCAACAAAGCGGGTTGCCGCCGTAGGTGTTGCCGTGCGCGCCGCGTGCCCATTTCTCCATATGACGCTTTTTCGCCACCACCAGGCCGATAGGCATGCCGGAGCCGAGCCCTTTGGCGAGACTCATGATGTCGGCGGCAACGCCATAGTGCTCGGCCGCGAACATCTTGCCGGTCCGCCCGATGCCGGTCTGCACTTCGTCGAAGATCAGCATGATGCCGTGGCGATCACAGAGCGCGCGCAGTCCCTGCAGGAAGCCATCGGGCGGCGTGATGTAGCCGCCCTCGCCCTGGAAGGGCTCGACCAGAATCCCCGCGACTTCAGTAGCCGGCACGTTGGACCGGAACACCACGTTCTCGAGGTAATCGAGCACCGCCTGCCCTTGGTCAGCGCCCGCAAACAGCGGCCGGTAGGGATTTGGATAGGGAATGTGGGTCACCCCGGG